>JAATVP010000254.1 GCA_014523625.1 Nitrososphaerales archaeon TH5896 | reverse complement strand
TATTATAATGCCCAAAAATGTACTGTGCAGTTGAAACGACAGACATCTTAAGATCTCTTTTTTAGAGACTCAATCGATTTGTTTTTTTATGCTAAATTTTTGTACTAGCCGATCATTACAAAAAACCAAGTCTATACGACGGATACAAAATTAACCTTCAAACTTTTTATTCCACGATTCTCAGAAATCTGTTTTGCTAAATCCCTTATTCTCTTGATACTACCTTTGACCATGATAGTCTCAAGGCAGTTATCATTTGCAAGATGAAGGTGAATTGACGCACTTATGATATCTGCATACTTATGTTGAACGTGTACTGATTTCTTATCTTGATTGTATATATGATTGTTGTATAGCATTACAATAGCCCCGGCGCCGTCTGCCTTATCTTCGCTTTTCCATGTGTATTCGTCCACTAAATAGTGCATGGCCGCCTGCAATGCCTTTGATCTATCTGTATAGCCTGTCTTAACCATACTCTCGTCAAATTTTGATAGTAGGTCTGACGGTAACGATATACTAACTCTACTTAATGATGCATTTTTTCTCCGATAAGGATTGGTAATAGAACGGTGTTCAGTATGATGACGAAGACCACTAGGAGTCAAATATTGATGAAATATAGATTATCTATCTTAATAATATTTCTTCAAGGACCAAGCCCATTATATCTTTGTGAGAGGAACTATTATGAATAAAAGAATCCCACAGGACTTGATTGACATTTTTTCTGTCGAGGGAGGATTGGGTGGACGTCACCCAATCGTCTTTCATGAATGGAGTAAATTCTTTTAGTAAAATTCACGTATATTTTGATTCGATCCATGTCGCCAAATTATCAGTTACTTACAATATTATCTAAATCATAATATGCTGTCAAATATTGAATGCCTTTTTCGGTAACCATGTATTTTTTTGTACCCACATCACGTTCTATCATCCTGCCTTGAAGTAATTCAATTAAATAATGCCGCGCCTGGTCGTATGAAAGATATACTTCATACATCACATTCAATGTGGTAGCACCACCTCTCGCACCAACTGTTCCATATGCTCGAATTGCTTCTAGTATCAATGCCTTGTTTTCAGTGTGTTTTCTCGCCATCTTCGGGCTCTGGTTAAGCAACATCGAACAGATGAGATAATGGTATTTATGAGGACCTTCAGTTATTGTAGAAACTAAATTGAATCGCTATTTGTTATGAGTAAATGACACAAATAAGGATCATAGTATTTAGTTTAAACTATCTACTGAGAATTGGTTATGTTAGCTCACACTAGGAGATTTTGTATAGTTTGACGATATCAAAAATGTTCAGAAATGATCGTATATTCGCAAACATTCACTGACCTCTAAGCCAGTGGACCAGAATGTCAGGTGCTCTCATGATATCTGAAACGGCTCAAATATTCACTACGTTTATGTTACAAGAATTGCTTGGAACTGATATTTCGTTCATTTCATGCATTTTGATCACATCTTGGAAATTCCTCTCATGTTTGGAGCCGCAACATATCTTTGGAAGCATTTGTAAAGTTCAGCTTAGTGCCGTGAACCAGAGACTTTAAGCGCAGAAAAGGATCCTTTCAAAATAACGACTAAAGAGCGAGATTCACATGCATTAGTCAGTTCAATTAATTGCATAATATTTTGTTGAATGATCTATTACGTAAGGTAAAAAGTCTTACACTAATTACTTTTAGAGAAATGTTCTATAATTCCAATAGCTTATGCCTAAAAGTATTCAGATCAAGCGCTCCAGTGCATCATCGGACATAAGTGCATGGCACGTACTAACGCTTGATGATTTTGCCCGATATAACCAGAGTGTAAGAAACACTAACCGAGAATCTATTGATACTGTCTACTCAGTCATCGAGAAGCAAAGTGGACGGGTTACAACCAGGCATATTGAAAAACAAGCAGGACTAGATATTGGATCTGTTCGCTATGCTATAAAATACCTCACAAAGGAAGGAAAGATCCAGCGAGTTAAGGGATTAGGAACCCATAAAATAGAATTCTATTACAAAGTCTGTTAGTCTAACTTGTTCATAAAGAATTTGAAACTACACATACCTTCAGATCGACTAATTTTAGCAACACAACTTACCTTGAATGGTTCGTAGGATTTGTTCTGACACAGTTAGTTTTGGGGTCAAGATGAGGCCATAGGTGGGGGGTTCGCTGGCTCTCCCAACATATAACCGGTTTTAGAGAAACCCTGACATTAATAATTTAGCGATACCGTTCGGAAAATTCACTTTTCAAATACCCTTTACAGATCGCGTATAGTGATATCCTCAGACTAGCCCTTTATCAAATTACCTTTGTTTTCAGCTTTTGAATCAATCAGAAATAAACCATACTGAATCGATGCTCTTTCACCATTCCATTTGTCAACTATTTGACTTGTAGAATTATCCGTAGAGTATGATGCTATAATAATGATCAGGCAAAAAAGTATTCCAAGTGCTAATACTATCATTGCTTCTTTATCTTGATTCATTCAAATCAATTTCTTGTATAGGAAGTGAACTGCCTACAACACTAATATAAAACGATCTTTCAATTATCCACGTATCATTCTCAATTTACCATAAAATGTATCATCGAATTGCTTTTATTTTAGAAAAAGCAATTCTCTTATATGACCGAGAATTCGAAAAGTAGTGAAACTGAAGATGATGAAGAAGTAAGAGAAGAGATCAAGGAAGAAGTCCATGAACTTCAAGATTACGAAAGTGAGGAAAGAGAAGAAGAGGGCCTTGATCCAGAAGAGTAGAGTTATTATTCATTAAGAATGCAAATGATTAGACTAAATTGATAGAATGATCGAAGGATTAACTTATGAGCCGCTTTTTTAGGCTCCACTGTAATAGAGACTGTGAGAAGGTACCTCACCTGACCAACATCGATTTTGAAAGATTGCACTGCTATTCCGTCGACTGTACATCTGAGTCGGCGATACGGATGTTCAAATGGTCTGGCCTTTCCTTTTATGCTCCTTATAGGAGAAAAAGTAAAAGGTGGCCTTTCCTAGTGAACTCCTGTTGTCAAAGGAGAAGATTGGGAAGATTATAACTTTAGAAGGAATAGAAAAGTCGGGCAAGACTACCCAAGCGCAAATGTTGAGTCATTATTTGAGCAAAGAAAAGCATCTGAACACGGCTCATTTTGATCTTCCTGACTATCAGACGGATGTAGGTCAAATAATATACAAATACCTTAATCAAGCAGAGATGCCCTCTAATCCGGAAGTATTACATCTTCTTTACGCTGCAAATAGATATGAAATTAGAGATGTGATCAATTTTCATCTCAATGATGGTTATGTAGTGATAATGAATCGTTACTACCAGAGTAACATAGTCTACGGATCTGTTAATGGTTTAGAAATCAGATGGCTTTACACTTTAGATGAAAATATGCCCCGTTCTGACCTGACAATAATCCTTGACGTGCCAGTACAAATCACCGAAAAACGAGGTACTCTCATGGCTAAGAACCGATTCGAACATGACAGGGAACTTAAAGAAAGGGTGAGAGAAGCTTTCTTGACCTTAGCAGAAAAAGAGAAGTGGAAGGTGATTGATGCAGCTCGAAGTAAGGAAGATATTCATAATGATATCATAAGGATTGTCGAAAGCCAATTGGAAGTTAGTTAAAGAAGGCCTTGAGTTGGGCATCATATCGCGAAACATTGCACCGTGCGGCATAAAGACCCTCAGAAGGAATGAGTTTGATCAATGCATTCCACGCTAAATTGACTCGATCATGAAAGACTAGATTTCTGATGTCGTTTTGTAAAAATAAGGAGATGACTTAATGCTGCTGCTCCATTTTGAGCATAGACTCTCCCGGAGCCTGGAATAACATTACCTTTAAACCGAAGTCGAATTTGAATAGAGGTGGTCGAAATCCAATGACTTCTGTAACATCCCGTTTAGAGAACTAGATAATTGAATGGCAGACTTACACTCTTAGGTATTTTTCCACTTCGTCACCGATAAAAGTAGGAGTAACGGGATTGTAGTTGCTCGCATTTGCTCCCTCTTCCTGGGTGGATGTCGGATTCGTCTCCTGAGGTATTTCCTCATTGTAATCTAGACGTTCACCTCCTTCGTTAATGAGTTCTTTTAGAAGTTGAACTTGTCCAAGGATTTTTCCCTTTCCCAGATCTGAAAATCCATTGTTCTGTAAGAAGGATAGATATCTGATGAGAACATTTAGCTCGTTTAATTTTGTTTTAGCTAGTTCTAATGTTATCATGAGCGTTTGACGATAGTTGTGATAATGCTTACTTTGCCTTAATTACCTGAAGGTTGAATATGTTAGATAATACTCTGTAGATTAGTTAAGTCAACATGAGCTGACCCTCAAATCCAGAGCCAGTATGTAAATAAGGAGTGTCATTCTAACGATGATGATGGTGAAAGCTCGCAAATTTCTAGAAACATACAGACGCAAAAATAACAATTGTATTTCTATTCTTGCTCTATCACGCATTTAGTATCTGGACTCGAAAATTTCTGAATTCAGTTGTTAAGAATTTTGAACTTGCGCAAGTAAATACCTTTCGTACATAGGGATGAAATAATACACTTTGCAAACGTCTATGATTATAAAATCCCTGAAAACTACACCAGATGCGATCAAAAGAACTATAGCCTCATCCCATAGAGCTTCTGTTGCCATCGCCGTAACTATCGTAGCTTTAATGATACTGGGCCCTACAGTTCCTAGCATGAACCAGCAGACTGTAGCTGGACAAGCAGATCCGACACAACCAGAAGAAGAACAAGAATACGTGTCATCTTCGCAACGAGAAGCTGCACAAGAAGCTGAAAGGGCTGCTGCTACCTTTGCCTCAGAACCAGACGAAAGTAGCAATAGCGTATCACAAATATTAGATTACGCTCAATTTGCTCCCTTGACCAACAGCCCAGGAAACCAGGTGAAGCTACTATTGAATTATTCATCTCTAGATCCATCAATGACCAATGCTCCAATTAACGCAGTAATGGAAATATACGCACCCAATCAAACTCTACTAAGGACTACTTCATTCCCTCAGCCTCTCTTACTTAATCAATCAGGAGAAATACAACTTGCCACCACATTCGAGGATGAGTCACTGAACAACATAACAGCAAAGACGATGTTAACAGATGGAGAGAAGGCGATTCCTATCTCGAACACTCTTGAAACAATACTCGCATTAGGGCAGAACATTTCTGACACCGAAGAGGATATTACTGGCATGAATTGACCACTCACTCACCCACCTTTATTTTCTTTTTAAATTATTGTCCTAATTCCAGAATCGCTCTAACTGAGAAACCCAGTCTCTTCATATTTTGAAGACAGATCGCACGATTGCTCAGAAGTGCTATTTTCTGTTCAAAAATATGAATAAAGATACAGAACCAATGAACTACGAATTTATTATATTGAATATTTCAATAAAAGAAATAAGTAGATAAGAATCTTATTCATTATATCCATAATTGACACAAAACTTCTGTTGAGTGTCGACTATACCAAGAAAAAAACGAAGATAAATCCTCAGAATAAAAAATTCTTAGGATGCCCGTTATGTCATTCATCAAAGTATGTAGTTTTTACATCTAGTATACCGAATACCAAATATCAAGTTCATGAATTGTACTGTCATGGCTGTAACGTCATATTTTCCCCATTCAATGCAACTCTGCCGATAGAGATTATCGATTCTTAGAATCCACCGTCCATTTCCCACGCTACGAAACTCAGGATCTTCTCAATTTTGGTCTAATAATGTGTAAATTTGAAGTATAAATACTTGATAAAGAACAGAAGTCAAAAGAATGCGGAATTACATATACAGGAATTTGCTAATATCTAAGTAGAGTCTGAAAATTGCCCTCCAGATGAGTGTCTTAACTCCATATCTTTACCCAATGTATTCCTTAGAGCCAGTTCCAAATAAGGAAAGCGAAAGTGATAACCCGATTCAATTAAACGCGAAGGCATAACGCGGGTGCTAGACAGCAACAATGCATCGGTAAGCTCTTGGCCTACTAATACTTTTAAGAGAAATTTAGGAACAGCGACGAATGTTGGTCTTGACAAGGCCTTTCCCAATGATTCTGTAAAATCGGTGTTCGTAATAGGATTAGGAGAAACAGCGTTTACCGGTCCCCTAAAAGTCTCATCTGCAATCATCGATAATATAATTATGAGAAGATCCTCCAAGGCAATCCAACTAACATATTGATTCCCACTACCTATATGCCCTCCTAAACCCAACTTGAAAACAGGCAGTATCTTTGCAAGAAGGCCTCCTGACGAGGATAGCACTATCCCAAGTCGTAGATTGACGACGCGAATTCCAGCCTCTACTGCTATGTGAGTCGCGTTTTCCCATTCTCTACACAAGTCAGACAAGAAGTCAATAGATGGAACCCTGCTCGGAATAGATGATGCTCTGGTACCTGCTTGACTATCCTCTGATAATGTCTCATCACCTCTATCCCCATAGTACGCTATAGCGGACACAGATACCAAAACTGAAGGAGGTTTATCAAGTGAGGCCAGTCGTTCACATAAGGCAGCTGTAGCATTAATTCTACTTTCTGTTAGCCTTTTTTTCTTTTCCTTCGTCCACTTTCCAAATATGTTTTCTCCGGCAAGGTTGACTACCGCATCTACCTGATTGCTGTTCAAAGGGTCTAAATTGATATGATTCAAAGTTTGACCTTGGTTGGTGCGCAAGGAGGGAGCGGGATGCCGACTCTTAGAAAGTGGAACTACTCTATGCCCGCCTGTAGTTAGGAAAGGTATTAACGCACTTCCCACAAAACCGCTCGAACCAGTAATAGCAATAGTTAGAGGTCTTTCACTTTTTCTTATTCTGTTTATGACAGAATGAGTGCGAAGATCTTGACTAATAGTCTGATGACGGTAATCAAAGATCTTCCTTAGATTCTTATCCACAAATCGACGGGTTGCCAATCGTCCCATTCGACCGGCGGGAAGAGAATAATCGATACGATCCTCCAATATGCAAGATGAACCGAACCGCTCAAACAAATGCGAATGAACAAATGATGGAAAAAAGCCTTTTATCTGGATATCTTTGAACTGTTTTTCCGGGATGTATTCGGCATGCCTAACGATCCACTTCATAGTGTGGGGTCCAATTTTTGTTCGAAGCTTTACAATCCCATTATTCTGAATGCTGCCGCTACGCCCTGTTACCTCGAATTGTTCCCAAGGCGGTTTTAGACGTTCGAAAGCCCCCTCCCTCATGTGCCAAGCAAATACCTTATCTAAAGGCTGATCAATTCTGCTTGAGTATACAAAAGATTCCACCGGATATCTTTATTCTTATCCTACATAAATTGATAGGATTCATGACTTGATAACCAATTGAAGGGAACGATAAGATAAATTTGTGCAATCTCATAGAAATTGAAAATTTCAGATTTTGGAGGAGAAAATGGTGTACGTGTGTACATGAATTCATTATGGACACTTAAGGTAATTAACCACTTGAATTATTCTGCAGATTTCAACAAAATCTAACCTCTTAATTCCGCTACTAGATCTGCTAAAAAGAACCCCCCTTCAAGATGAATTAATTCTCCCATTAGGCGTATCTGTTCATTCTTTTGTAATTAGTATACCATCTGTAGACAAAATAAGCAATGGCTATAATTACTACAGCAATTATCAGAGGACTGAGTAAGTAAATAACAATGGCTGCGACTATGATGAGAACTGCTATTATTGCTATATCTGAAATCTTAAGGTCGGTCATTAGGATCTATTTCGCATTGCTCTCTCTTAAAATGTACGGGTACTATGTATTGCATTGAAGTTAATTGTTTGCACTAGATTCTGTTCGAAGACACGCACGGTAAAGTTCAGAACCCACGTTGGATTTTGGATGCTGCAAGAACAACTTTAGGTACTGCCACAGAGTATTATCAAAATTTCAAATCCAATGCGCTTTATCTCTATGGCGTTAATTCTCAGACTTTCTTCAAAACTTAATTGTCAGAGTTTGGTTATAACAAACAATTGAATTAAAGTGTCAACAAAAAAAATTAGTAGCAAATCGACTAATGAAAATCACGAAAAGTGGTGCTGTAACATTTGTGGGAAAAATATGGAGAGCGAGTACTTTCTTAATTTTCATATCTTGTTGGAACACAGCGAATCAGCGAGATCTCCTGTAGGAGTGACGTGATTAAGGTAATCATATCGAACTAAAAGAGTTTCCGCTGCATGTCTAAGACTATACTTTGTCGACATTTACCACAGGCGGGATGACTCTGATGATGACATCAATAGGCATACCTATGGTAATTTTGAACCCGAACCCATTGCAACCTTCACATCAAAACTGAATCGACAACACTCCTGCCTAAATAGGACCAGCTCAAGACATTGCCAAAGGTGGATTACATGCAATGATAGGTTCTACAGATACTCTTCAAACGAATGGTACTTCTAATGTTAACAGCATGAGCGCGCATGACATTTACATAAGTACAACTCTTCCGACCTGGTGCCGTTACTGATCTCGAAAATATGATAGCGGTGAGCAATTATCCAATTGGATAAGACAAAGGATAATGGTTCGTATTTTACTGATGCTAGGGATAATAAAATCGAACATATTTCGAAATTACTCCTCTAACATTTTAGACTGACCCATTTCAATCACCTATATATACTATATAGAATAACCTTTAATGCGTTTACCCGTCTTTAACAGAAATAGGATGGTTAATACACAACCCAGAATCCCTAATTTAATACACGTTTCTTTATCGGTCATTGCTTTTGGTATCTTTGCTCTATTTTAATCTCCTACAGCATTTGGTCAAGCCCAAGCTGACAATGAAGTTGTCAACACTTCATCGAAGAATATGGGTAACCTTGAAATTAACAAGGAGGGTAAATCTGTTACTTACTATGACAATGTCTCAGGTTACCTAGCAACTCCGCAGAGTAATATTTCTACATCTGACAAGGCACTGCCTGCGGTAGTGATGATTCATGAATGGTGGGGATTGAATGACAACATGAAGGAGATGGCCGATCAGTTAGCAAATGAAGGATATATGGTTTTGGCGGTCGATCTGTTCAATGGTACCGTTGCAGGTAATCCTCAGGAAGCCGGACAGTTAGCAGGTGCAGTAAGAGACAATCCATCCAACGCTATCTCGAACCTGCAGTCTGCCGTCAGATACCTAGCCTCATTGGAAAACGTGAACTCATCGAGAATAGCCTCCCTCGGGTGGTGTTTTGGGGGAGGACAATCGCTTCAGCTAGCCTTGAATATTGAACCAGGTTTTCCCTTGGCTGCAACCGGATTGTACTATGGTAATTTAGTTACCGACCAAGAGGAGCTATCTAAGATAAAGTGGCCAGTCCTTGCAATCTTTGGCAATCAGGACCAATCGATTCCGGTAGATCAGGTAAGACAGTTTGAAGAATCTCTAAATGCGACTTCGGTACCAAACGAGATTTATGTGTATGATGGAGTTGGTCATGCATTTGCAAATCCCTCTAATGACAATTATGCACCACAAGAAACAGCTGATGCATGGGCAAAAACTTTGGCATTCCTCAAAAAGAATGTCTGAAATTTAGAGTTGGGTTGGAATGTATGGCGAAAATCGTAGGAGAAACTGAAGAAATCAGGAATTACATGACACCATTCCTCTAAACTACTGATATTTGATGTATGGAATTGATGTTTATGTTATCATTACTGTATGGTTAAGAAGAAAGGCATCAACCTTTTCCGTTCGTTTTCTAAATCCTCCCTTAAGGCCGTAATTGAGAGCTAGATCTTAAATCATAATGACTAATATACTTAATTCTATTCTTAAGTGAGGATGAAAACATCCAATTATTATAAAATAATACCAGATACTTAAGAATTTTATTCCCATATTACATTTGAATTTTTAGTTACTAAGGATTTTCTGAAATATATTATAAGCATGTTCTGCGTATTAACATTGGGTAAGTAAAATTAGAGGTGAAATGGAGAACCAATGGCATGCAAAGGTATCTGTATTAGGCATAAAGCTCAAAAACCAGTAGGCACAGGAAGATATGCCGCTGGTCAGAAGCGTTGTCAAGTCTGTGAAATCTTTCTCAATTGGATTGGTCTCTGGTGCCCATGCTGTGGATACAGGCTCAGAGGAACACCTAGAAATTTCAAGTACAAAAATAGACTACGAGAGCAAAAAATGATGAAGAATGTTAAGAAAGAAACTCATCAAATACTGGTCCGTGTCAACAATTCGTAGTATGTGTCAAAGGAAAAGAATGATCAATTCAAATCTCTTGTAGCTGTGCGGCGGCAAGGCAACGATCGTTGCTTGAAAGAAATTGAGAGGTTCACGTCCTATTTTTATTTAGCTTTATATGTATTAATATCCGCAGTATCTTTCGTCATCTATGGCTACACATTTGAGAGTGTGTGACGAAAAAAATTTGAAGGATGGTGATATAATGGGTTTCGACTACGAAGTTGATGCTGACAACAGCACACGCAAAGCCAATAAGCGCTTACTGATAGCCAAAATTGGAGGTAAAATTTATGCAACAGATGGAATATGTACTCATCAATATGCAGATTTATCAATGGGGATTCTAAATGAAGATGAAAAAACAGTAACGTGTCCCCTTCATTTATCTGCTTTTAGTTTAGAGGAGGGGAGCCCACTGAATCCGCCTGCTGAAGAACAGTTAAAAACTTATGAGGTATTTGTCAAACCAGAGGACGGCGGAGTCTATGTATCATTACCTGATTAGGGATCGAATGGTTTTAAATGAGAGTCTATTGACATAAGACCACTTTCTATTTCTTGTGGAAATGAGCATTAATCCGTTGATGCATGCATTTTAAGTATTTTCAGAAAGGTTTTAGAGTATCTATGGTCAAACATGGTAACACGAAGAAATCAAAGGGAAAACATAAGGCTAGAGCTAGAGAGAGACCAGTGAATGAAATCAATGACGATGATATTAATTTTTTTGTCCACAGATTGGAAGAAAGATTAGAATCCGGTGAGTATCCTAAGCTCAGGGAATTAGAGAAGATGCTCAGACCACGACTATCATCCCAGAAAATAATTGCGGTGTTGGGCTATCTGCAAAGATCGAGGCTAATAGAGGTGGATCTTGATGGAAACATAATATGGGTAAGGCGTGATACTTCTGGAAGTATTGGAAGTAGCACTTTGATTGATTCCGCTGTTATGAGTGAAGACTTTAGGAAGCTAATGCAAAATCACAGGCACAGTCAAGACCGTACTGAATAGTAACTACTAAGATGGCTTGGATCTTACAAGAAATATGAGTACAGATTCTTATATCAAGTTCTCGCGATGTTAAGAGACTATCAAATATTGAATTTGGGAACTAGGAACAGCAATAGTACATGTCTAAAGTACTATGTCATGCGTCCCACAATTCTTTTTTTAACTTATTAATGTATACGATGGCGTCATGTTTTTAGCTTCAATGAATTGATCCATTTCATAACGATTTCAAATGCATTAACTTTTAGCTGGTCGATAGTAAGCCTATTGTTGGATACGACTTCATCGGCTAGCGCGATAACTTCGCTTATTCCCACGTCTAATTCTCGTCTCTCCCTCTCCATGAAATCACCCTGAGACAAAGGGGCGTCCGTTCTTCCTCTCTCCTTTAGATGGACAAACCGAATATGCGATGATGCATGAATTGCCAGAAGTCGCACTTGGCCAACACGCTTGAGAACAGTTACTTCTGCAATGCTCCTTATGCCGTCAACAATTAAAATGGCATTATCTCCCTTGCGGCTCGGCGTTAACGCCGAGTGAATTTTCTTCACAACTAATTCAGCCACTGCCCCTGGACCAAACTCTTCGCGTAACCGGACCATCAATTTCCCTAAATTTGTGTCATTGAGATCAAGTTTAAGTCGGATGGCCTCTTCTCTAATTACGTCACCCATTGTTATAACAAGGAACCCTTTTTTCTTCAGTGAACTGGCAACCGTGGACTTTCCTGCACCTGGCATTCCAGTCAGACAAATAATGATTAGCCTACTAGAAATCGATTCACCTGCACCTTTTTCTGCCACGTCTCTTTTCCCACCACTTAAGGAGCTTACTAATCCCTCGGTGATAATAAGATACTTCTTGATTGCGTGTTGCAATAGTGCATTATGATTTTATGAGTATACACTTTTTTGCCTACGATAACATTGAAACAAATGAGGTACTTTTGGATCTGTTGGCAAGTTGATCTACCCAACTATTTGTCAAATTTATAACCTTGAATGTGAAGACGATCTCTTGTGGTCCCGATCAAAAAGATTCTGGAGAAGA
>JAATVP010000253.1 GCA_014523625.1 Nitrososphaerales archaeon TH5896 | reverse complement strand
TGGAAGCAACACTGTACGCTTCTAGACCACCAAGAATTACAGCTCTCGAATCTCTACGGTCTGAAGAGGGAAGAGACCCATTCAAAATATTGATTGGAACCATATTGTCAGCTCGCACACGAGACGAAAGTACGACCAAAATAGTACATAATTTGTTTTTGCGTTTTAGGAATAGCAAGGAATTGGCTGATGCCAACTTGGAAGAAATAAAGGAGATAATCCGAAGCATAGGATTTTACAACGTTAAGGCAGAGCGAATTCAAGAAGTTTCTAGAATAATAACCAAAGAGTATAAGGGAAAAGTTCCGCAATCAATAGAAAAACTCCTGCAATTGCCTGGAGTGGGACGCAAGACTGCTAATTGTGTCTTGGTCTATGGCTTTAACAAACCTGCAATACCAGTCGATGTACATGTTCATAGAATATCAAATAGACTTGGTATTGTCAATACCAAAACTCCCGAAATGACAGAGATTGAATTAGCCAATTCAACAAGCAGGAGAACTTGGACGAGAATCAACAATACCTTTGTGATGTACGGACAGAATATTTGTTTACCAAGAAACCCTCGGTGTAATTTATGTCAACTCAAAAATGAATGTAATTATTACCGGCAAAAAGATACTGGAACTTAAGAATGGTCATACTAATGATCCTCATTAAGAGAACGTGGATCATGAATACTATACAATTGTAATTTGCAATATGGAAAATCCCTTAAGGCGATGATTAGCATTCTGGGTATAATAGATATCAGCCGCATATTGAAAAGCATTCCTGTGGTTGAAGAAAAAAGGATTCTCACAGCTGTTGTAATAACTGACCAAAGAACCTCATAAATCGGCGTATCATCAAAAATTATTCTCCTCTAGTCCATGCTTTAAACCGGTCAATTCACTTATTCTTAAACTGGTTAAAAATTAAGGCGGATTAGATCTCTTCTTGAATACTACCAAGACCACAACCAAACCTCCAACGCCTACGAGCATTGCAAATGGGAGATAATAGACTGGAGATTCTGAAGGATCACCAAATATCAAATCAAATGAAATGGTCCCCTCATATGTATTCAGTGGGGAATTTGAGCTGTCCTTGCCATAAATTGTTACATGGCTTGGATTAAATCCATCGAGGGATAGTCTATCTGTTACTATCCTTTGACCATTATTAACTGATAAACCTTGATTATTTCCATGTCCAACGGTTATTGACTCATCTTTACTCCAACCATCTGTGTCTCGCTCATACACTTTGATGTATCCAGATTCTTCCGTGTTTACTGCGGTCCAAAATTTGTCAGAAGTACCGCCAAACATGGCAATTTCAACAAATTTCTCACTTGGGCTTGCTTCATGCAATCTAATGATTGTCTTTGCGTCATCCCTGAGTGCATAAGACATGTTATTCTGGATTGTTAAAATCCAATTTTCTCCGATAGGTGCGTTAAAAGAGTAATTTACCGGGTTCCGCCGATCTGCATTGGACACATTGAATGGATAAACAAATTGTTCACTACTTTTTGTCTCCGTTGTCTTTATTGGTTGAATATTTTGTAAGCGTTCCTGACCCTGTCCGATCACGGAACCATGTTGTATAAGAAACCCAAACAATAGCATTAGAAGAAACATCCGTAAGGCCATTTTGTCCCTCATTCCCTTATTCACGGCAGTATTGATCGTTATGGAATATTTGCCTTTATCTTGAGCACACTTTTTTCAAACGATCTACCGAATTTATACCTATTCACGTCGAATCTCAATTTTGAAGCGGAAAGCCTAGAATATGATGGAGTTGACTTGCACAGAATTTGATTATGTAATTCTCTATCTCGACCTATCGTTTGGAGAATTAGTATGGTTTAAGGGAGCCAAGATGATGATGAGGATATTGAAGATGATTGCTGTCGTGACGAATCATCTTCAACTTAGCCTAATCATACTAATCTCGCTTCAAATTTTCAGAAACTCTACTTGATTTCAGATGAAAGTCAAGCTAGTAATATATGGCAGAAATGCATTATCCTCTAAAACGTAGGATGGTTGTCCCTGAGGCGATTCAAAACCAACTTAAAAGAGAAGCACATTACGGATGCGTCATTTGCGGATGTCCAGTGCTTGAATTCATAGACTTCAGCCGGACTGGGATTCAAGGAGATGAATTGAAGAGACAAAAAGTATTCCTACCAGAAAATATGGTAGCAGTATGTCCATCACACAACAACAAATTCCAAATAGGTGAGCTAGAGTCCGCATTTCTTTCAACTAGCAAGAATACCCCCTTCAACAGGGTCCATGACGATCTTGCATTTGCGACCACTACACCGAATGAATTCACTATATCGCTGGGAGGATGTACCTTCGTTAACACATCACGACTATTGGTGGTAGATGATTTTGATCTCATCAGTGTGAAAAGAATGGATCAAAGGTTCCTCGTAATGGATATGAATTTCTTTAATAGAAACAATCAGTTGGTTGGCATAATACTTGAAAATAGCTGGAGTTCGGAGAGGAGTAAAATTGGGGATTGGGATATAGAATATCTTAGACCCAAGAGATTAGTTATAGAGAATAAACGAGAAAATATGTCATTCGAGGCTAGAATCGAAAACGGCAATGATCTCAGGATACTTGCAGATGGTCTACGTTATAATTCTCAAAAAATACAAATCACTCAAAATGAGGTTCTGTTGGATGATAGAGAGGTCGGAGCTGATATCAAAGGAACTGTCTTAACTAATTATGATGTCGGTATCAAAGCTGAGACCACTATTTTCTGATCTCGCACCTACTTATCTCTGACCTGATTTCCCATTATTTGACGAATGGCTCGGAGTAGGAAAGTATGACTTTGGCAACTTCTGGTCTCATTAAATGATCAGCCGGCATTGCTCCAGAGCTCACAAGTTTTCTCATCTTTGTACCACTGAGTTCCTCCCTAGCTTCAGAATTATGTGGACATATCTTTGCGCTAGAATACCCTTTACACTTCTTACAGTAATAAAAGGCCGGAAAGAATACTGGCTCAATTTCGAGGTCTGGATATTCATTAAATATCTTTTGAGCGGCCAACGGTTCGTAATAGTCGCCTACGCCAGCGTGATCCCTACCAATGATAAGATGTGTACATCCAAAATTCTTGCGCATTATTGCATGATGAATTGCTTCCTTGGGGCCAGCATATCTCATCTCTGTATGAAGGGTAACAAGCATCGCACTGCCGCTCGAATAATAACTACTAAGTAATGTTTCATAAGTATGAATTATTACTTCATCCTTAAAGTCTCCTAATTTTTTCTTACCAATAAGTGGATTGATAAAAAGACCATCAAACAGACTAAGTGCAGTCTTCTGCAAGGTTTCGTGGGCTACGTGTGGTACATTTCTGGTTTGAAAACCTACAATACTTTTCCAACCTCTAGTTAGAATTTCGTTCCTGGTTTCAGCAGGAGTTTTCCTCAGCTTTCTTGATTGTGAAAAAGGGATTCGTGAGAAAACTTTTATCTTTCCACCCACCAACACGTCATTCATACTCATCGTTTTCATCACGCCTGGGTGCTGCAGATCAACTGTTTGGTATATCTTTTCTGCAACCTTTTGTTTATCGAATCGATATATATCATCGACTGATATAACTCCGAAGGCTTCGCTATTATTTACTAACGAAACCTCACCTTCATCTTTCATCTTGATGGCTGTTTCGTTTTCGACATCAAGTACAATTGGAATCGTCCAAGCGAGTCCGTTTGACAATCTTCCTTTACTAACGATACTCTCAAAATCAGCTTGACAGACAAATCCTTCTAAGGGACTAAAAATACCGTCGGCGATGTTCTCAATGTCGTTCCTCGTATCAGTATCAATAATAATTGAGAACATGTCATCTAGATTTTTTTGGTGAGGACTAATTCTATTCATCAACTTACCTCCATGAGGAAGAGGCATTCGGCTTTTTGCCAATTATAACATCACTTATTCCTAGTAGGGTCCCAATGCAAACCACATTCTTTATGTGTAGAACTTTCCCACCACCATCTTCCTGAACGTGGATCTTCGTTTGGTTCTACTGCTCTAGTGCAAGGCTCGCATCCTATGCTTGGATAACCTTTGTCATGAAGTTTGTTGTAAGGTACATCATTATGCTTTATATAGCTCCAAACCATGTCGTTGTCCCAATCAGCTAATGGGTTAATCTTAACTATATCATTATGAATAGGATCAATTTCTATTTTATTGATGGTAGATCTAGTCGAAGTTTGTGCTCTTCTTAGGCCGGTAATCCAACCCGACATATCTCTTAAGGCTCTATCAAGGGGGTGAACTTTTCTAATTTCGCAGCAAAGTTTTCGATTTTCAACAGAGTCATACATCAAATTCATTCTATGAGTTTTGAGCATGCTTTCTAGCTCGTGGTAATCCGGACAATAAATGTCCACCAAGATTCCGTATTTCTTTTTGATCTCATCCATTACGTCATAGGTTTCTTGGTTTAGCCGACCAGTGTCCAACGTAAAGACCCTTGCCTTCTCCGGATCAATTTTTGACATCATATCAATTATGGCCACATCTTCAGCACCGAAGCTTGAAGCTAGAGCAACCCTTTCACCATATGTTTCAATGGCCCATCTCAATATCTCTTCTGCAGATTTGTCTCTCATTCTCTTCTCTATGTCTTGTACCTCTATTCGAGTATAATGAGCAGGTATGGATTGACTAGCTTTCTTTTCCACAATGGTTCGTACCCACTTAGACTTATATTTTTTCGTTCTTAATTACGTCAATAAGAAATCGACTAGAATTCATAAATTTAATGTGGCATAATATCAGATAGAAATGAAGAGATTGACATGCAGAGACGTGGGTCTGGACTGTGACTATTTGATCCTTGGAGACTCGAACGAGGAAGTGGCTTCTAAGGCTGTTAAACATGCATGGGAAGCTCATGCGATAAGCGCTGAGGAAATGACGTCTGATATGAAAACTAGGATAAAGGAGAACATCATTACTACCGAATAAAGGATAAACATTTACTCCTGCAAAAAAGTAGATTATAAGAACAGGATTGCCTTTGAGAAGTATAAGCTTCCGAAATCTCTCGCTACTAAATTATGTCAAATGTGTTATGACGTGAAACTAACTTTATCAAGAGTGTCTATAGGGACTTGAAATTTAAGGATAATTCGTGCTCAAGGTAGAAGTTGCTGTATAAATAAGGTTCTTCTGCTGATATTGAACAGTCTAATTGAATGTTTTGAACAAATCATCGAAAAAGCCCATAAGGTAAAATATACTGGTATCTTAAACAAAGATGTGTTCAATTGCAGCGTTCAGTAGCCTTGAGTGTGAACCTTATTGAACAATGTTGAAAATCTGTTAGCGGTTAACAATTCTGTAAACGGCAAACCAAACTTGTTAACGAAATCTGTAAACAGTCGTTATATTTGATTAGATAGATGTCAAATTACAACGACCTCTTCTCCTTATCCAATTATTTAGGCATTTTGTTATGTTAGTTTACATATTCAATTGAATTATTAAGGTTGATTTGACCCCGAACTTAATTCCTCTCTGAACGCAACAATAAAGACTTGGTGCATCTAATTCTGCATTAGCTGCGGTATGAGAAATGCGGCAGGATCCCTTTTTTTGGAACAAAATTAGATAGACGATCATTTTGGCATGAATTTAAGGAGCCTGGCGTAATGTGTGCAGGCAACGGTAATAATATCTATGTATTTGTTAATCAAAGACGTTAAGGGAAAAGTTTGCAAATTCTGGTCGTATTGGATTAAATAAAATCCCATATACTGGAATTTCTATTCTGTACTGGCCCGCTTGATTGAATTTGTAATTTAGCATTGGTACCGTCATTGCTCCTTCAGTAGCATGCAAAGGAACCTCAGGCTGACCTGTTGAATTAGTTGCTTGGAATACTCGACTATTGTTGTCATAAATTCTTAGATTAAAATCGACATGATCTTGTAACGCATTAGTACCCGGCTTTAGAAACGATATTTTAAATTTGGTCAAACTCTCGTTCACCTCAACAGGGTATGGGGTAGGCTCCAAGAATACATCTAGACTTGATCCACTAGTTACATTTTGTAACAATAATGTGTTGGCGTCCGGCTTCTGGGCATACAACAAACATGGTGTACAAAAAGAATAAACTAGTAGTAGTGATACAACTCTTAAAAAGAATGCATTCTTAATGCGCATCATTTCAGAGGGACTATTATTTGCCTGAATATTTATGATTTATCATTCTACTCTAGAGAGAGACGTTTGTAATTGGGTTGCAAAGAAAAAGCAATACATCGATGCTGTGCCTACTTGCCATACTAAAAGCGAAAAGGCGGACAGATATTTGAATTCTCCGTGTTTATCATTATTTTGATCTTCTTTCGATCCAACCGTAATTGCTTTCGAATTTCATTACATTGAGATTTAGCTATCTAAGTCAGCAGAATTGCAGCGGGAGCATAAGTTTGCTTATCCACTGAAAGTAATGCGTCAGCCACAATCATCCAAAGCTCACAGGAATATCTTGGATCCGTCGCTTTAACTTTTTAACATTTTCTCAACTAGTCAGATGTTGTCGCAGACGACACCTTTAGGTCTTTTGCAAATCTCATAACGTACGGAGTTATGAACGTGGTTATTATAGTTACTATGCCTATTATTGGAAATATGCTAGTCGAGATAGCTCCAACCTGTTGACCAGTCTTAGCAACAACCAAAGACATTTCAGCTCGTGCTGATGATAGACCTAGTCCAGTTCTTAGGGCGACATTCTTATCATATCCAGCCTTGAGTAACACGACACTTATTATCAACAATTTTGAGGCAAACGTAGTTACGATTAGAATCAAAGCTGGTAGAATTAGGAATGGGATCTGTGATATATCCATAAGCGCCCCTATTGAAATAAAGAACAGTGCCGCGAATACATCCCTTAATGGAACTGTTACTACTCTTGCTATTGCTGCACTCTTGGATTCAGCAACCAATACCCCTGCGAGAAATGCTCCTGTTGCTACCGACAATTCAAGAGATGACGCCAAGAAGGACAATCCGAAAGCTAAGCCAAGTATAGAGATAAGGAGCAAGGCGTAATCATTTGTCTTTCCCACTTTGTCGATTATGTTTGGAATGAACCTTGAACCCACGGTCAGAGTGATTCCAATAAATGCAGTTACAATTGCAACTGAGATTGCTATCTGAATTATGGATGCGGTTTGATTACTATCATCTATTCCCTCGATAGCTATAGACTGAAATATTCCAAGGGCCGTAATGGCGATAATATCTTCAACAATCAAGACTCCTAGCATAAGGGTCGCTGACTTGTCTCTAATCATATTAAGTTCTTCTAGGATTCTCACTATAACTATCGTGCTTGAAATAGACATAGCTAACGCAAGGAATAGTGAATCCCTAAAAGAGAACTGTAAGGCCTGAGCCACGTAATACGAAATAATCATTGTACCAATTGTCTCACATAGTGCTACTATGATGGATATTCTACCCACGGACCTCAATTTAGCAATAGGAAAGTCAGTACCAATTACGAATAGAAACATAATGATTCCTAACTCAGAAAAAGCATTTAGAGTATCGATGCTTTGAATTAGACTAAATGGCGGGGTATGCGGACCTATTATCATACCGGCTATAATGTATCCTATAATCATAGGTTGTTTTAGTTTATGAGTAACTGCAAGCATTACTGCGGCGACTATCATGATTACGGCAAAATCTTGAACAAGAAACATAGAAGACAGTGAATCACCAGGAACGTTAGATTGCATTATGATATCCTGGAAGATCAATTCGATAGTTATTTTTGTGATCAGTACATTATTAACAATTTGGTGTCCAACTAATCACTAATCTCTTGCACATTCATAATTCTATTCAGTCTATTTTGGAAATTCTATTTCAGGTTTTGAGCTGGGCAAAGCTGCTCAGATAAAAGAATTCATAGCATATTGGTAGATTAACAATGTGTTAGACTAGAAAGATATACCTATTATGTCACTTTGTATAACTATTAAATATCCTGTTACTATGTTCTAAATCCTACAATTTCCACAGATATTGACTCTAAACATAGGCCATTTGTCAGACAATTAAACAAGAATGAATGCAATGGTTTATTTTCACCCCAATCTATCTAGGTATTAACGAACACAGAATCAGATTTCATAAAAAAGAAGCTGAATCTTGTAGAATTGCCTGGCGAAGGTGGATTTTATAGGGAAAATTACAGATCTAACTTTTTCACCAGTCACACATCTTCTCGAAAAAACAAAATTAAAGTGTCACAAGACAGAATGCGCTCTACTGTAACTTTAATCTACTACTTGTTAGACGGAGGGCACTTTTCTGCATTTCATAGGCTTAAATCGGACGAAATTTGGCACTTTTATAAGGGAAACTCAGTTACGATCTATGTCATTGACAACGATGGTCATTTGACATATATCAGGCTTGGAAATAATATCGATCATGGTGAGCAGTGTCACGTCGTCATTAGAGCCGGCTTGTGGTTCGGAGCTAGAGTTGACGATAGCAGATCGTTCGCTCTTATTGGACGGTTACTCCAGGCTTTGACTACAAAGATTTTGAGCTAGGAACAAGAAGAAAGCTGGTGCGGATGTTCCCAGAGCATAAAGCAACAATATTGAGTTTGACTACCGTATAATTCTTCGAGAAACTATGCTTGTGGCGGCTGTTAAGCTCTCTATAGCACACAAATCAATTTACATTATTCCGAATACGCTTAACCACAACAATTTAAGATCGATATTACAATTATTAGGAATATGATGAGGAAATATGGTTAGGCTGGTCCAGACCGATAGGCTAAAGGAACTTATTGTACTAGAAATACACAAGAGCGAAATCGAAGACATTCTGAGTTCAATCGATGCGATGACTGAACGACAACAAAGAATCCTCTTAGAGAATCTTCCTGCGACTGAGGAGGATAGAAGAAGGGTCGATAGACTTAAGCACCTAAGAGAAGATTTTCGGAAATTATTGTGAAACCAATAACTTTGTACGACAACCACATAGTTCGTTCGTTCAGCGGCAATTCGCCTGGAAAAAAGTATCATGAGGGTGCAAAAAGGGATTAATGGATCATGAAATGAGTTCAATTCCTGAGATATCTTGGACTTGTGCTCCACGCCACCAATAATTTAATACCCAATGGAGAAGCAAATACCGGTGTGACCTAAGGCTAAACACTTTTTTCACATGCCAAGTGTTAGCTAGTCTGATTTATTCTAAATTCATGGTTCAGCGGCCGGGTATTGTTTTTCAGAGGCCCAACTGTAGTATATTCTCAAGTTTATGAGTTAGGGCTGACGACTTGTTCATATTTTGGGTGTTGTCAATAGTATGAATTTACAGTAATTGATTGAGGGCTGTACATGCTGAGAATTTTTGCTTATGTAAATCTTTTGAGTGACAGCGTACTGGAGCGCTAATACCAAACTGCATAAACATCCTGATTATCCTAATCCCCATAAGTTCGCCCATAAATTGTGGCTCCACTCTTTTACTAATCTTTCGCAGGCTTCTCAATAAAAGTTATGTTACCATAGCAGCTTTCTTTTATATATATAGTACAGAAAAGAACCTTAAGTAGAAGAGAATGTTGTTTGGAGAATATGCGAAGGAAAACTGGGGGCTCGACCTTGCTTATAATTATAGGAGTTGTTGGTTTGGTAATAGCCTTTACAGTAGGAATCCTGGTATGGCGTGGGATCTTGCGATGGTGAGTTAACGGATTATTCTTCGTGCCATTGCAAACGTAACATGCATACATGATCCCTTATGAATCTGTGTTAATAATATGGAGGCAGAAGGAATTGCGAAATGCTTACTACTTTCACTATCTCTTAATCTCTGCCTGATGTAGTTTCAGGCTCTCTCTAAGTAAGGTTACACCAATACTCAGAGGGAAACTAACTGATTGTGAATACAAATGGTTTTGTAACGTTACCGGGCTGCCTATTCTCTGTTAAGTAATAAACAGTGACGGTCGCTGGAGTTTTCCCAGCCTTGATTGCTTGGTATATTGTCCCAGGAACTGGACCGGCCACTGTAACCTCTTCTCCTTGTTTTA
>JAATVP010000252.1 GCA_014523625.1 Nitrososphaerales archaeon TH5896 | reverse complement strand
TCAGTGATCAATCCAGCTAATAATACTGTGATAAAGAATATAACTGTAGGAGATAATCCAGGTTCTATTTATGGATTTGGAGGTGCTGTATACGTAGCAAACGGTGAATCCAATACTGTATCAGTGATCAATCCAGCTAATAATACTGTGATAAAGAATATAACTGTAGGAGATAATCCAGGTTCTATTTATGGATTTGGAGGTGCTGTATACGTAGCAAACGGTGATTCTAATACTGTATCAGTGATCAATCCAGCTAATAATACTGTGATAAAGAATATCAAAGTAGGAGATAATCCAGGTTCTATTTATGGATTTGGAGGTGCTGTATACGTAGCAAATAGTGATTCTAATAGCGTATCAGTAATTTATCCAGTTACTAATGAAGTTGTAGCTGGTGTAACATTTAATATCAATCCATTTGAGGGGGGCCAGATAATTTGCAATGGTTTAGACGCACCGATAAATCGCTATTTATATGTTTCATCGGGGACAGAATGTATGGCAAAACCAAACAATGGTTATGAGTTCGCCAGTTGGGTTGAAACGTTTGATGGTAACTCGACTAGAACAATTAATGCATCCACACCAGCCGATTCTCCATTGGCTGCACTTAGTGATGCATTTTCAGACGACCCAGCGGCTAGTCTTACTGTAAATAGATTTGGTAACTTCACCGCGTACTTTAAATCTCTTCCGCCACCGGTTCCGGCAGCATATTGGGCTTCTTTATTTACCGTTGTTGTTACTGCTCTAGTTGGCTCATTACTCATCCCTGCTGTTGTAGGATGGATAAAATCAAAGAAGCAGACTTCCAGATTAAATTCATTTCATCAGCAAATGCCTCCAGTATATGGTGATAGTAAACTGGACAAGAAAGATACTAATAGATTAGACATATTAAATAGAAACATCTCAGATTCGTACGCTGCAGGTAAGATAAGTAACGAGCAATTCACGAGCCTAAAAAGTGAAGTATCCTTAGCGTATCAAGAGATCTTCAAGAAAAGAATTGGTGCGATCACAGAACAAGATCTGGAAGCCGTCAACAAGATAAGATATGACATAATAGATACTTACTCTAATGGAAAATTAAGCAATGAATACTACACAAATCTGAAAAACGAAATATCTGTTGTATATCGAGAGATCTTTAAGAAAAGAATTAGTTCGATCGCAATTCCAGATGTAGAAGCTGTTAGCAAGATAAAAAATGACATAACAGATGCTTATTCAACTGGAAAGATCAGCGAATTACATTATAGTCTTTTGAGTGAGCAAATATCAGATATGCTCAATCATAAATAGAACATAAAGTCAGTGTGGGAGTGACAACACAAACCGTCTAGTAATAAATTAAGATAAAAGAGCGTAATTGGACTAATTAGGTGTGATCTCTTATAAAGTATCATGTGGGAAGCAATAATATCACTCAGAACTTATCAGTGTGTCAAGTTGCAAGATTGTTGCGATGGTTACATTAGCTATGGAGGCGCTGTATTCATAATCTAACGTGTCAGAAGTATCACTACTCTTATGATAGTTCGGGTTCTTTGTCACGCCATCATCATGTAAGCCAATAACAGTATACCCTAAGGCTTCAAATGGGAGATAATCGGTATTTTCCAATTTGCCCAAAGTTGCGTTTAGACTCGTGTATTTTGAGGCTACATCTCTGATGAGTTTAGCAATTTTTTGTGAATATTTATCATTATCCTGCACAACATTTCCGTTATCGTACTCAATTAGGATACTGTTCGATCCTTCCGGCGGAAATCCAACCATGTCTAAATTAATCAATAGGTCAAGATCTATGTCTGCTTTATCAATAAAGTCTGCGTAATACTTTGATCCCCATTTTCCCTGCTCTTCACCTGAAAACAAGACATAGCTGATACTATGCTCCAGACTAAGTTTGGATAGTATTCGTGCAACCTCCAATAGTACTGAAACACCGCTGGCATTATCATCTGCACCTGGTGCCCTTCCTTCTGAGTCATTTAGATCCTCTATTCTGCTATCGTAGTGAGCGGAAACGAATATTGTATTATTTGTTGATCCAAGCTTGTCACAAGCTATATTTTTTAGGTTGTAGAAAAAAGGCTTTTGACGATGAATATCACTGAAATTGTTGTCATCGTCCTCACTAGTTGTGAGGTCTGGAGAATATGTAAAATTTTGGATATAAACATCTGTATCACAATTACTTTGAAGTTTCTCTGCTAACCAGTACGCCACATCATCTATGGATTCAGATTCACTGTGACGTGTGTGAAAGGAAGAAAGATCGCGAACGCTCTCTTCAAGGTTGTACGACTGTACCTTGTCTATTACCGACTGTGAGATCCGGGATGCATCTTCTACTTTTGCATTGATGTCAGGAATGGAGATTTTTGATAATATCTCATCTTCGATGTAGAGGAGATCAAAGTGAGGATTAATTTCGCCTGCTAAACAAAGAGGACAAGCTGAAAAATAAATCAACTGAGTTAAAAGTAAAGACGGGAAAACGAAGTGGGCAATACTATATTGTAACCCTTTACCCTGACTACTAACCATCGATCAGTATGCATTTATTCGATCACATTACCCTATTATGGTTTCGTCTTGACGAAATTAGCACTGCATAGATAATCCTAAATCAATTGGTTTAGTTGAATTCACCGTTATATACACACTTGTGAATAAGTGTAAAGATAGTTAACGATCTTCCTTCCGACCAGAGCCGACACTGGTCGTCTTACTATTTGTCATATTAACATTATCTTCTCCCGACCTCTTATCTGGATGAAAAGGTCTCAAATCTACGAATCTATGAAGAGACTTCACTATTTCATGTAGTCCCTAGTAGCATTTCTTGTTAATACAAGAAAAAAATGTTTATACCATTTATAATCGCTAACAATTTGTTTTTGAACACATTTAGAAATTCACGCTCAGCAAATTGATTATTCTGAACAAATGAGGTTGTTTAATATATTTACAAATGCTTCCCTTATGGTGATGTGTCAGGTTTGTCAACATTGTCAGTCAAGAATAATTAAGTTGTTCGATTTTGCAACCAATTATCGAAATCACGAATAGGATATTATGTGAGGTAGATGCTTACGGGCACAATTACAAGTCGGCTTTTCCAGAACATCAGCTTTGGAACGTCCTGGTTCTGCTGTAGATAAGAGCTAAAACTTAACCTAGTTCCGGAACACCTTTTATTCATATTCACTAAGACAAGAATACACTATCTGTAGGCATGATGCAGGTAGGACGGCCCATTCGATCCAACCCCGGCCGTCCTACTTTTCGATATTCTTACATCATCCTTCTGTCTATTTGATCATCCTGTCGTCTATTTGATCACTTAAATAGGATCGATCGTAAGGTAGCCATAATAAGTAGAAATGAGAAGATCATTGATCTAAGAGCATTATTGTTAAATGGACTAAAGCGTGGAACAATCATGATATAAAGAGTATTATTTCTTTGTATGCAGAGAATTTGGAATTCTCTAGCCCCAACGTAGGCCTTCTAATGCCAGAGAAGACAACAGGCTTCTCAAAATCAGTCGATGATAACAAATAGACAAGATTTGCACAATGCTTCGGTATTAGATTAACAAGATTTACAAAATCTCTGTACACACCAACTAATTGTCAAGAAAATTATGGTTCTATTGGGATATATTTGCGAACCATGCGAAAACATAAAACGGAGAGTTATAGAAAAATTCGAGTTTGAAGGTGGATTAGTAGCCCGTTCTAATGTCTTTTACGGCCTGGAAGAAAACAAATTCGTAGTGAAATAACAGTCAAACGATCTCCTGGTTTAGGAATTCCAACAAGCAGCTTATTGTAAGTAGTAACTTGCTTTCCCTGGACGAGAGAGCATATATCATCCCTTAAATAACCCTATGGAGTTCATCCTAGATCATAGAGTGATTATGAAACATGTCTTTAGATATAACGCGTGAAACTGAATGGAATACGTTGGTATCAGATAAGAACTTGGTGGCAGCTGACTTCTGGGCTCCATGGTGTCCATTTTGTATGAGATTGAAGCCAATATTTGAATCGATGGCTAGCAAGTTCCCAGAAATAAGATTCGTCAAAATTAATGTTGATGAACATCATGAGTTGGCAGCTAGACATGGGATACGAGGCATACCAGTGATAAAGTTTTTCTGTGAAGAGAAGGAAGTAGGAGAGATCGTTGGATATTTGCCACAGGTTGAATTGGAGAAAAAGGTAGGCGAAATTAGTAACGGTGCTCATGCCTGTCTGGCAAACACTTCACTAAAGCGATAATGATAAGTATACAATTGGGATTGAAATAATCCATGGCGTGCTTTTCGACTGCTGACTAAATCTTAGCAAGCACAATATGCTGCTGTGCGAATTAGAGATGCTTTGTCATCCTTAAGGTATCAGACATAGAATTGGATAATTAGAACTTCCTGTGGCAATAGAATTGAAGTACCGGCCATTAGAGACCTAACATAAAATTAGTAGGGTCAGCTGGGACATGACAAGCAAACAACTGGATTAAACCTTGCTGCTTATGCTACTCCTTACGGTGGCGACAGGTTTAATAGTATGGTATCAAGTGACAGGGGTTGTGAGTGCTTTGATGCATTTATAATATGTTTTCGAACTATATTCAGATGAGCAATACGAGCAGACAAAGGTGATGAAAAAGATGTCCAAATTAGTAAATGATACTAATAGCTCAGGATGGAGCATACTTGTTATTTTGAGCTGCTTGGGACTGATCGTCATGTTTGATGAGACAATGATTTTGCCTGCCATTCCGGATTTCATTCGAGAGTTCAACATCTCATACAGCACATCATCTTGGTTGCTATCCGCTTATATAATTGCGGCAGCAGTAATGACACCAATTGGTGGTAAACTGTCAGACATTTACGGTAAGAAAAAAATATTGCTAATTATAATGGCAGTCTATGCTATAGGTATTATGGCAGGGAGATTTGCTACCAACATTGAATTCATGATCGCTGCTAGGGTGGCACAAGGAGTTGGAATGGCAATGTTTCCTATTGCTTTTGGTATTATTAGAGAAGTCCTTCCGGAGAAAAGGCTTGCGATAGGTCAGACAATATTTAGCTCGACTTTTTCTGGAGGTGCGGTCGTCGGTTTGGTTGGCGGCGCAGTCATAATCCAAAACTTTGGTTGGCAGGCGACATTCCTAGCTATACTACCCGTCACAATAGCGCTCTGGCTAATAATATTAAAGTTTATTCGAATTAAAAGTCAGCCAACTACAGAGCTAGGAGTAGAGGCTGGTGGTATCAGCAATGGTAACGCATCAAACGATCGAACTATTGACATAAAAGGAACATTGGCCTTAGCGGTTACGATTATTACATTTTTAGCAGGGATATCCTTCTTGGAAGATATCGGCGGCGGCGATAACTCTTCTGGGGTATATCAGGTTGCAGGACTCTTTGCCGCATCAGCAGTATCGCTTGTAGCCTTCATATCGATCGAAAAAAGGGTGCATTCGCCCCTGCTTGATTTCAAGATAATGACCAGCAAAAGTTTCCTCCTTCCGACAATTATTCTCATGTTAGTCTTCATGTCCATTTTCATGGTCTACTTGACGATTCCTGTCATGGTAAGAAGCCCTGAGCCATTTGGGTTCGGAGGCAATGCACTCGCAGTCGCAAGTGTCCAGTTGCCCTTTATGATCGTGTTACTTATAGGGACCATAGCATCGGGCTTTATCCTAAATAGAGTTAAGAATACAAAGTTAATGTTACTTGGTACTGCGATAAGCACAATCGGATTCTTTGTGCTGCTAGCCTTTCATTCCACCGAGAATTTGGTATCTATTGGACTCACAATACTCGCAGCTGGTTTGGCTCTTTCCATTAGCGGAGGATTTAACGTAATACTTCTTTCAGTACCAATGCAAGTAACCGGGATTGCACTGGGAATGACTCTGCTTCTCAACCTTGTAGGGATGTCATTGGGCCCAGCCCTCTCTGGAGCCTTTCAGGAGACGTATAAAGGAACTGCGCCTGGAGTTGCTGGCTTTTTCCCAACTGATTACGCCTATAGTTTAATATTTATCACAGCTGCGCTCGTGTCACTTGCTTCTGTTGTTATGGCGATTTCTGTATCAAGGGTTAGAATTAAAACTGAGACTATAATGAGCGATTAGCGAGCTTGACAGAGATTGCCATTTGCTAGAATATGCAATTAACTTACTTCCTGTCAAGATGTTCTTATTAAAGGGGAGGCCTTGTATATTGAACACTATCTGCCGTCAGATTCAGTTATCAAGCCAAATGAACTGTACCGGCCGTAATAAGAAATGGAACAGTCGGCTAACTAGACAGCAAGATAATCCCTTATCGCTTTGTTTCTTGCAAATTTGTAGTAACGTCTAGAATCTACTCAAGTCATTCTTTCATATTCACTAAAAATTTACTATCGTATGGTCGTCATATCGACCAAAGATTGTTACCACTACTATTATTGTTAATTAAGTCAGGCAATCATGCTACTTTAGTTAAATACAAACTGTCCATAAATTGTCTGTGCATGTGATTCAGTTTAGAATATGTTGTCCGATATTAAGTTGTCAAAGACTGTGGGTAAAAAAATGGCTTATGTATTTCTATTAATGTATCTAGGGTATGTCTCCTATGCCATAATAGCAGCATATCTTTCGTCCGCACTTCAATGAGCTCCAATTGATCATCTTTTCTTAGGTAGGGATATGCTAGAATAGACAATATTAGATTTAGTGCAGCTTTACCAATGAATACCTAAGTAATAGTTTGGCTTAAATATTGAAGATTGTATCTTCAACAATAGTAACCCAATAAACTTATGTACATAGAGACTTCAAACACCTTAGCCCTAGGCAAAGCGAAATCGAGGCGTTACGTTTAATAAGTAGATTCCTCCTATCTATATATGTAGACTAAGTATAAAATACACACTTAGTTCTGCAGTTAAAAGGGCTGGTTATACGTGCACTATAAGTTTGCCCGAACTGTAATCTTTTCAAAGTGGGATAGTATTCTATCCCATTAACCATCCAGAGTTCGTTCAACAATAAAACTGAGTTTGCTAAAATTATGTGGACAAATTCATGCAATACAAAGGGAAAACCAAAGGCACTCAGTCAAACTAGATGAACTAAATGAATATGCTGGCATTGAAAGTATAGCGCATACGATCGCTTGTCGGGATGTATAACAGAATTGTGATTGTGTAATACAAGGAGAATGGAAGAAGAACTCATGAAAAATGCTGCAGAGCATGCAATCCATTGGCGGATTCACATGAATGACAGGACGAGCTGAAGAGGATACTAAGCGTGTCTGAGTCGACGAACAAATCACTTTCATGCATGTGGGCATCATAAATACTGTTTATAACATGACCTAGAGTTGTTGATTGTTAAACCCAAACCATTCTCTTAAAGCTTGTGGAAGGAAAATACTAACAATGAAAATAAGAGAGAACTAGGCCAGTAGTTTATTCGCTAGGGTGGCTTCCTCTTCTAGTAACGTTATGTTTTCCCAACCGTGGACATGTTGTCCACCTTCCTCCTTTGAGCTTGCAGTAATTAGATCCATAAATGACTCACCTTCCAGAACCTTAGAGCACCAGATGCATTTCCACTTTCCCAAGGCTAATTCTAATACCTTAAAGGCAACATACCTTATTAACTTATTCACAATAGTTTAATAGCAACTGGTAGACGGTCACTAAGAACCAGTGCGGATTTAACATGGTCATGGCAATAATTGGTCGCCTACCTTATAGAGGCGTGTCGTATTATTTGGCCAACTTCTAATATGGGAAGGAACTTAAAGGTAGTGTGTTATTAGATCGTATAGAAGTATTGACAACGGGCTAGTCTTCCCTTCTTCACCAGCCAGCTTCGGTTATTTGTTAGTTGGTTCGGCGAAATCGTCTTCAACAAATAACCCACTTTCAGTTACCGATAGCTGCTTGCGACAATTGTTACAGTATCTTAACTTCGCTTCTTGTGTTCTTGCTGCTACTGACATATAAAAGGCGTTATGGAACTTGATTATTTCTCGGATCTTTATAAGCTATTGAGAATGCAAAGAAAGCGAAATCACTTTTCAATCTTGTTACTACTTCGGTTGATTTATAAAAATCCATTCAAGCTTGTGCACTGGATATCACTGGTAATTTGTCTTGTTAATCAAGCAAGTATTTGTGTTTCAATATCTCTATGATCAGTGTAGATACACAGGAATCTGTCCTTTCTTTCATTCAATGGCATAATTCCGACCTTCACAAATCTGTTTACCGGTGAAATCATATCATATAGAGGTATCAGCTCTTTTTGAGCTTTGTTGCCCGAATGTCTTTCAGTGTTATCACTAAGTTTTATTACAGGAACAAGGCAGTTATTGAAGAACTGGTATGCTTCGTTTTTAGGTCCACAAAAGCATAATGCATCAGTTGAGGATGATGAACTGATCGCCCCAGTGCCCCTTATACATGCAGCACAATTTTTGATAGACGACTGTCCAAATAAAAGCTTACCACGATTATCAACGACAGCCGCAAAATTGACTCTCCTATTTTTCTGTATCATAGTCAAGCATACCTGGCGAAAATATTCTCGCTCTTGCATTGCAAATCATGAATACTGATCATGAAGATTTATTCATTCTGTATAGTTTTCACTTTTTCTATATACC
>JAATVP010000251.1 GCA_014523625.1 Nitrososphaerales archaeon TH5896 | reverse complement strand
GCTTACTACTTTGTTGACTAGACCAATTTCATATGCCTCTTGTGCAGAAATCATCTTTCCAGTAAAGATTAGTTCTTTAGCTTTTGCTGGTCCCACTAGTTTTACTAGACGCTGAGTCCCTCCCCAACCTGGTGGGATACCTATTCGTACTTCCGTTTGACCAAGCTTTGCATTACTGGAGGCAATGATAAGATCGCATGCCATTGCTAATTCACACCCTCCCCCTAATGCAAACCCGTTAACAGCAGCTATGACAGGTTTGTCAAGTTGCTCAATTTTGTTAAGTAATGAATGTACTCGTGAAGCATAATTTTGAGCTTCGATAGGACTAATATTGACAACATAGGTAACATCAGCACCTGCACAAAATGATCTTTCGCCAGCTCCCGTAACAATAACAATTTTTATATCATCATCAGCTGCTGCGGTAGAGAAAGCACTCTCCAATTCATTCATGGTTTCTCTATTCAATGCATTTAGTACTTCGGGTCTACGTATTCTAATAATCAGAATACTTTCTTCCTTTTGTATCGTGATGTATCTCAACTGTCGATTCGCATCTCCATCTCCCTCTCCACTCCCACCCAGTCCAGAACTAGTCATATTATGATAGGTTACCCGTGGTAATCCATTACTATAGTATTTATTTGTTGTACAAACAAGCCAAGAAACATAATTGTTCAACATTTAGTTTTGGGATTGAGGTAAGATTTCTTGCATTCTACGAAATCTCAGATTATGAACTTTATGATGAGCTCATTTTGACAATGGTAGAATCCTACGCTATTTGGAGATGATCAAGTCAATAAGATTGTCAATAAACAAGACTTTACCAGACATGAACAAGAATTGCCAACCCTTCTTATAATTCTAAAATGCAATTGAAAGAACAGTGTCAGACAACGGATTCCAGAGGCATTTTTATTTTTATACAATCACTTCAAAATCAAGAAAAAATGAGTTATACGAAACATGCCGATCAGTTGAAGATACTTCCCTACACAAATGGATAGATCTTTTTTAGTGTTCAAAACGAGACTTTGTGGGCTACTCTTGAAAATGCGTTATCCATCTGTAATAATATTAGTAGAAGAAATTATACACGAGCAAGTAGCTACAGTGCAGCGCAGTACTTTAGAGTTATCAGATCTAGTTGATATGATTTCTGTGTGGTAGTCGTACGAATGGAGGCATTTGGAGCAGAAGCGCTTGGAATACAATCATTAGCTGTGTGGTCTGTATTATATATGTGTGGTACTCCATTTCATCAATAGGACAACAATTTTTCAAAAAATCATAATGTGAAGATGTATTTGATCGAAACGGACTACCTGCTCACGTACAGTTCAAAATCGCCTTAGCGGGTACATGTAATTTTGACTGGCCAGACATAAGATAACCAGATGATCACGGATGAAGAACCAAACCTAAAAAGGACATTTGTAGAAACTATTTGCTATGAAAGTGACTTATAAAGAGTAGTTAGATAAAATATTTAGGTTCCTATTTCGCCAGGTTGATCTCCAGAATTTCAAAATATCTGATCAAATCTCAAATCTCAATTCATTTGCAGCACACAATCATCATAACTAAAATTTCAAATCATGGCAAATCGCACAAAGGTTAAAGGTTCTTCCCCATAGCCATACTCTATGCATAATAATGGCATTTATGGCGAGATCAAAAATTTTGCATTGGCAACCGATCTTTATCAAATAGTAATGGCTGCGGCATATTATTCAAGTCCGTATCATAGAACCCGGAAAACTGTGGGGATTTTTGAAATGTTTGTGAGGAAACTGCCGAGGAACAGATCTTTTATAATAGCTGCAGGAGTTGAGCAAGTAATACAGTATGTCTTGAATTTACATTACGATGATGACCAAATTACATACTTACAATCCCTGGAAGTGTTGAAGGATGTTAAGAAGGAATTTTTTGATTATCTGCGCCGATTCAAGTTCAACGGATCCTTATGGTCGGTACCCGAAGGAACGATCCTATTTCCAAATGAACCAATTATGAGGATTGAAGCTCCAATCATTGAAGCACAACTATTGGAGACGTGCATTTTATCTATAACTAACTTTCAGAGTTTGATTGCCACCAAATCAGCTAGAATTGTATCGGCAGCTAACCGCAAACCAGTTGTAGAATTTGGCTCAAGAAGAGCACATGGACCACAAGCGGGCGTTCTTGCGGCTAGAGGAGCATTCATTGGAGGTTGTGTTGGAACCTCTAATACCCTTGCTGGAAAGGCCTTTGGCATACCAGTATTTGGTACCATGGCCCATTCTTTTGTATTAAGTCATGAGAATGAGCTTGATGCCTTCAGAGAATTCAACAATATGTTTCCGACCGGATTTCTACTTGTTGACACGTACGATACATTGGAAGCGGTCACGAAACTACTAGGCTCAGGGATTAGACCTTATGGCGTCCGACTTGATAGTGGAGATCTCTACGCCCTGAGCATAGAGACAAGAAAATTACTCGACAATGCAGGATGTAAAGACACAAAAATTATGGTTAGCGGAGACCTAAACGAGCACTCTATCTCTAAACTCCTAGCGAATGGTGCTCCGATAGATTCATTTGGAGTTGGAACAGAGCTGAGCACTTCTCGAGATGATCCTACAATGAATGGCGTTTACAAATTGGTCGCAGTTAAGATTCGCAATCCCGACAAAAAAAATGACGAATACGAAATGATGTACAAATCAAAGACTAGTGTTGGCAAAGAGACATACCCAGGACCTAAACAGGTAGGCAGATTTATTGAAAATAATGTCTTAAAAATGGATTACTTGATCTTGGAGGACGAAAAGCCCCCTGACAGATGTATTTTGCTATTAAGAAAGTATGTAGATGGTGGTAACGTAGTACTTGAAATGCCTTCGATATTTGAGATACAAAATTACACTTCGAAACAACTAGAGCTCCTTCCGACAGCGTTAAAATCTCTAGATGTGGACCCTGCCTTATTTCCAGTTGTGCTAAGCCAAAAACTAGAGTCCCTAGGTTATCCACGTGATCCGTCATAACCTTTGGCTAATTACACAATTGACATAAGTTTAGAAATAACTGCATGAAAATGTTGGCTTATTTTATTTCTCGATTGGTCTTGATAGACGACTAAAGTACACACATAAATACATCCCTTTTATTTCTGCTAATGGTGTTATTGCAACCTCTGTGTTCCAACTAACTTGAACTGTTTTGAATTCTATGTCAGTACCATTTTCATCTATCATGACTTTCAGATTCGTGTTATATCTTTCTTGTAGATTTGGGGCTATATAGTTTTGATGGAAGAGATAGTTCATATTCCTAATATGCCTATCAAAGTTGTTGGTATTAGACTTGGATTCTGCGACAATTAGTCTTCCCTTCTCATCTAAAACTGCTGCAAATTTAATACTTGGATTAGCACAAAGTGCAACTGCACATATTTTCCGTAAATAATTTCTGCCTCTTCGCATTCGTCTATCATTTCATGGTCTATAAAACATCTTCATAATGAATTGGTCAGATAGTCACTTCACATAATACTATATAATTTCGGTCTCCAAAATTTTTGGATTTTGGTTCTATGGAAAAGTAATATAACGAATTGTAATTGAGGCATGAGATACATTGTGAGAATTTGATTTAACATATCCTACCAAAAAATATTAGTATGAAATAGCTTGGAATACTTATTCGCAACGCGATTGATAAAGTACTAAGATTTACCGTATAAGGCTACAATGACGATGGAGCAAATCCATGTCGTTATCTGTTAATAATATTTATCCGCTTTAGGGTTACGGCAGAGCCGTGCATTCCATTTAACAAATTATTGCTCGTTAGAGTATCCTGCTGAATCACAAATTAATGCATGACACAATTCGATTTCATGAGAGGGTTAGTACATTGAATACAGATAATTCTAATTGAATATTGGAATGTGACTATGTTTCAAAAAGTCTTGGAGCTGCTCATAACTCTCCAATCCAAGATATTTCATCAAATATTCAATAATATTGTCATCGTATTCCGCATCCTTGTATTTTTCTTTGCCCACAGTAGCTTGAATATGCTCTGTTTTGTCGTCCAATCCAGTATTACTTGCTACACATTCTGCTAGTAGCATATATATAATTTTATGAATTAGATTTTGAAGAAGCTAAGTGAAACTGACATGATCTCAGATATTTTTGTCGTCATAATTGAAATAATCACATAAAATATATTCTTCGAGATCTAAATTAATAACGGATTTAATAATAGCTATTGTATTTATTGGAATTGCGGAGCAATATCATGAGTTGTTGCACTACTGGCGACCATAGAAGCTGTAAACTCCCAGATAGTTTAATACCAAATTAGGACAAAAGAATGATGATGCTACCCGCTCAGCACCTTTCCAGGTCCCTTCGAAAATATTTCCCTAAAGGTTTTCTAGAACATTCAAACATCCTTCTAGTCGGTGAGCGTTTCGTATGTACTCTCGAAGTTTAATTATAAACGTTAAATGACATACTAAATCGAATAATAAAAAATAAAAGGTGTGGACTTTATTTTAGGCGTTTTCTAGGAATACTTGCTCTGATTCTAATGCTGCCGAATTCTCGTCACCCTGAATCTGAGATGCAGTGTTTTGACATCCAACATTCGACGGTTATTTACCAATGCCACAGTCATTGACTTGTGATAATGCTTGACTTTTTTTCATAATGCTTCTTCACTCCTGCGAACGCGCCGTCCGTTGCAATTGCTGTTGCTCCTATGAGCTTGAGTGTCATGGCTGCCGCTATGACTAAATATTTACTGTTCTTTTCTGACAGTTTAAATAAGTGTTATTTTTGTCTACATTGCGCAAAACCGGGCTAGTACTTATATCTGATATCTTTTCTGTTGGGACAAACAGAGGGTTAACTTATTGCCAAGCATGCCAATTTGGATTCCACAAAATTTTTCACCTAAAATTCCATAATTTTAATTTATGGACTAACATCTATTCATACAAACAATTTTCTTGAATGACTCTTAATTAGAAATACTCTGAACGTTACTATGTATAATACTGGTCATAATTTCCATTATTGTCATAATGATTCTACTCAAGCTTCTGCTTCAAATGTTCCTTTTAATCTCGATAATATTGGATCATTAAAGATAATAAAAGAACCAATAAATGAGATTTTTCATATACTAGAGGATTGAAGGCTCAAGATTTTTTTGGTCGTAATTGATTCTTGTACCATCTTCGCATTATTAGCTAAAATTGACTTGTTGTCAACATTGACGACAGTAAGATAGTGGATGGGGGGTGTAGTATAGTTATTTAGCTAGCTCCCCCGTCCCCCCAAAGTCAGCTGGAACATAAATAATAAATTTTCGTAGTATGCCTATGTCTAAACGTGCCCGCACTAGGCTCGCTTCTCAAAGGCCCATGCCTGAAAAGCAGGCCCTTCAAGCTAATAAAGAGCCTATTCGGGAGCAACAAGAAGAGCACCCAATGCTATCTGAATTGGACACTGAAATTGAATGCCCTAGATGTAATGAGATTATGGAGCTACATTCCAAATTCGACGAATTGGTTTATTTCTGTGACAACTGTAGTTTCTTGCTAAAATGTGTTTAGCAGCCAATCAATATCTAGTCCATGGTTTGACTTGAATATTGGTTTGCCTTTTAATTTCTCCTTCGTCCTAACGATCTCCAGCATCTTGCGGACAAAAAGTTACGGTCGTTGTTAATTCGTCTCATTCTTCAAACAAACTGATTTTTTTCCATAATCTTTGAAGTTCTGTAAGCATAGAAATAGAAATAATATCGATAGTAGGACGGTCAATCGGCGGCGACCTCTACTACTATTTGCTTAATTCGTAGCATCAGTGTATCAGAACTGGATTAGGATAAGGAGTTTGCTTTGTCGCAAAACCGTTGAAATAGTATGTGTAGCAAATCATTCAAACAAGAGATATTATATATTGAAAGATACAATGTATAAAAATGACCTGTATGATTTTCAGCAGTCATCAAAAACGTGATGCTTACTTTTTATTCCCTCCAAGGTTTCAAAGAAATAAAGCGGAAAAATATAGGGATATATTCCCAAGATATTGAATTGGATTTATTCAAAGAGGATGGTTAGTTATGCGAATGATTAAGGAGGATGTTAATACAGAAGTCAAGGCTTCAGAGGATATTAGATCTAACAGAGACTCTCCTGCAATTGAACATCTGAAATTTCCATTTAATCTGAAAAAAGATCAAGAGGAGGCTGTAGAGGCATGGATAAAACATGATTTTAGGGGATCAATAGTATACAGTACTGGTACTGGAAAAACTGAAATTGCGTTTGAGTGCGCAAGACGGGCTGCTGCTAAAGCAAGAAGGGGGATCGTATTAGATATTGTGGACAATACAAAATCTAATCAAAATGCCAGCGATTCCGGTTCAGACCGGAATAAACTAGTTGTCACCAATAGCCGTGTCTCCAACACCGATAATTTCGGATCTAAAATCAAAGAAAGTTCAGGTGAAAGAGCATCCAACAAATTTATTTCTCAATTTAAGATCCTTCTGCTGGTTCCACGGATCGTCCTTATTGAACAAAATGTAAAGAGATTGCTAAAATATGGCATATCTAAAAAACAAATAGGAGTATATTTCGGAGAAAAAAAAGAAGTACGCGAGATAACAGTAAGTACGTATCAAAGTATCAATAACAATTTGAATATTCTTCGCAATTCTCAAATGATCATATTTGACGAAGTTCATTTGATTGGAGAAAGTGCAAAGTCATTTAGCCAGATTTTTGATGTTGTCGTAGAGGATCGTAGTAAGGCAATTTTAGGACTAACAGCCACAATTGATGAAAATGATCCTAATTTCAATACCATACTGAGTGTCCTTCCTCCTGTTAGAAAATATCAAGTAAAAGAGGCAGTAAGAGATGGTAGGTTAGCAAGGCCAGTGATTCTCCCTATTAAAGTTAAATTAACTGAGGCAGAGAGAAAGGTCTATCATGATTGTTCTTCAAGCATAACCAGCATCTCCAACCGGCTTAATCGGTATGACGCCCAGTCTATCTCATTGTTACTACGAAGAGGAGGTCCTCCAGCATTTATGGCGAAAACATGGTTTGCAAATGTGAGAAAGCGGAAAGCTCTTTTGAATTGCGCTGATAATAAGATATTAGCAGCCGCAGATATAATATCAAAAAAACATCCCAAACAGCGGATAATGGTATTTAGTGAGACGTTGGAGTCGATTCATAAGCTCAGGGAAGAACTGCAATCCAAAAGGAGAATAAAATCATACGTCATTGAAAGCAAACTTAAGGCTAATGAAAGGCATGAAATTTTATCAAAGTGGGGAGTCGAATTTTATCCCCTTCTGTCAGTTCACACCTTAGAAATAGGCTATGATGTCCCTGAAGTAGGAGTCGCGATAATTTTGGCAAATACTTCGAACATAAATCAAACTATCCAAAGGATTGGAAGAGTAATTAGAAAATCTGATGGGAAGGAAGCCGCATTCATTTACGCAATTTATCTCACAGGAACCACGGATCATCAAACGTTAAGAACTGTCAAACGTGCGACGGGTATGGCTCAAAATAGTTATGATGATGCGGACAACGAGAAAACAAAAGAGATATCATTTTCTAAAAGAGGAAGAGGCAAAACACACCAGCTGGACGTAAAACAAATTCAAAAAGAACCCATGACGCTAGATAATTACTTTGGAGAATTGAGGTGATTGGATGTTCTCGCCTCATTGCTAACAACAATTGGCATCCTCAATAATAGATTCAGATGAAAAGACGTCATATTCCAAATTTGGATATCTATGCGGCACATTTGATCTTGCTGTCTCTGATACCCTAAGTATTAAAAATAGTGAAATGAGTAGACGAGGCATATTATTCCTAGGAGACTCGGAAGACGACAATTCAGCAGTCAGAAAAGTTTCCGTATCTGTAGATATAAATTCAGACAAGAGACTTACCCCACCGCTCGACTGCTAATGTTTAATAGAAATCAACAATCTAACTTGCCTTCTTGAATACTTAGTAAAAGATGAACTCGTATTTTCGGAAGGTCTTTTTGATATAAGGAAATGATAATTTAGTAATTCAAATCAAATTCTGTTGGCTACAAGGAATAGAAGATTAATCAATTGAACTTGATTTTGTAAGGCCGTAAGTATATTATTGATTTTGTGGATATCATGATAATTTATATAAGTAAACACGAATTTTGAAAAAATTTCGTAAAATGGTCCCTAGACGGAAGGTACGCGTTATGCACAGGTTATAATGTCCTATTCTGCGGTGTCATTTGATACGCCTCACAATATAGCACACATCTTAAAAGATGCAGGATACTTCGTGAATATTATTGCATTAGCACTTTCGAGTATCCAATACAATGTACGGCTAAG
>JAATVP010000250.1 GCA_014523625.1 Nitrososphaerales archaeon TH5896 | reverse complement strand
TCCATAAACAAGATTCATAAGAAATAGTGGACCAGGAGATAAGACGCCTGATGCTGAAAGAAGAACAACTTCTCCAGCAAAATCTAGTACATTCATTGAAACAACCGATATTACCACAAATTTGTGTTATAATTATGTAAGCCAGAATGGTATTCATAATTATAACATTATAACATGATTAACGGTTATTCATAGGATCTCTTACGAGGACAAAATAAGCTATAGTTATGATAAATATAATAGTGAGTATAACAATGAAGGGCTTAGTACCCCGCCTCCTTCAAAGTTGATATAAGAAAATGATCCTAGGCCTAATGCATTAATGTTAGCTAAAGGTACTGCTAGCTCTATGATTGCTAATGAGAGAACGATTCTAATTATCATTTCTATCATAACACAGCCTAGTGTTGAGATCTAGATCACAGAACATGTAATCATTAAGGCCTTCTAGACCAATACATCTTGAACGATTAGGATTTCATTACAATGTTTAGCTCATACGTTATGTGTATGTCCTTCGTTATCCAGTGGTTTAATCCAAGACCAATACCTTTTCTCTAGCTCATACGTTATGTGTATGTCCTTCGTTATCCAGTGGTTTAATCCAAGACCAATACCTTTTCTCTAGTCCCTCATTGTAGATGATAGGTAAACGGACCTGAAAACGGGTCTCTCCGGGGCGAGAGTATACACGAATGTCCCCTCCATGTGTTTCTGTCACAATCCTATGACTGATACTCAATCCAAGCCCGGTACCTATGCCTAAATCCTTAGTTGTGAAAAATGGCTCAAAAATACGTGGTTTTACATCTTCTGGGATACCTTGACTCCCATTATCTACTATTTCAACAAGTATATGATCATTACCCTCGTTTCTGGTGCGAATTGATATAGTTCCATGCTCTCCTACACCGTCAATAGCATTATCTATTAAATTTGTCCATACTTGATTTAGCTCGTTACCAAAGGCATTAACGTGGGGCAAATTAGAATCATATTCTCGAACAATAGTTATGTCAGCTTTCCTTATTTTATGTTGCAGAATTGTCAATGTGCTCTCTATTCCCTTATTGACATCGACATCCTGAAGAGGGGCTTGATCCATATATGAATATGATTTCACTGCCGAGACTAAGTCACTAATACGAGTAGTACTACTTTTGATTTCATAAAGTAATTGATCCACTTTTGTCGTAGTTGTAATCCAGTTCAAGACATCCTTTAGATTTTTATCCGTCAGATCACCATTGGTCATCTTGTGCTCCTTTTGTGGTTGCGGTGAAGTTAAATTGATAGTTTTAGCGATCTCATTCAAATCCTTTGTAGTGAACCCTCCTGTAGTTAAGTCAGATGCTATTTTCCATCCTTCATCAATACCATGAGATTCAAGCCAGTTGATGATCCCTTCCTCAATTTCACTTTGTTTTATAGGATCGTCTGTGTCATTAGCAATAGAAGTAGAATTACTATTAAGAGTTTGTCGGGATGCAGAAGAGCGATCAAGGTTTTGAACATTATCTCTTAAACTAGAAATGTATGACCATTGTGCAGGAGTTAGTCCTTGTTCCCCATTCAACTTACGTACTAAAGATCTCCATTCCTGAATGGATTCAGATAATTGTGTTACTGATCTATTAGCTGCTGCTGCAGGATTATTCAACTCGTGAGCAAGACCAGCAGCTAGTCCACCAAGTGCAATAAGCTTCTGGTTATGTTGTAACACTGTTTCCAATGTTTTAAGAAGCTGTCCCATTGACTGTAGAATTTGTTTAGTCAAGGAAGGAGAGCTGTAAACCATTCGCCAGAATTCGTCTCTATTCCATTTAAGTAAGCGGCTTTTTTCAGCAGCAAAAGCAGCACATTTATGCTCTGTCCATCCAAGAATGATCGGAAGCTCTCCGAAGTGCTCTCCAGCATTATAGGAGGTGAGAACTGATTCCTTGGCTCCATCCCTTAGTATAACCTCAACCTTTCCTTCTACAATCACGTAAAATGTATCGTCTTGGCCTTCAGCAAGTATTTTATCGCCTCTATTAAACCATACCTCTTGTCCTTTTTCTACTGAATTTAACTCCTGTTCACTCAGCCCCGAGAAGAGGCGTATTTGATGAAGTAGAGATTCTTGATCATGGGTAAGGTTATTACTATTAGAATTATGTGTCATACACTACTATAATATCATTGATTTCGTGGTTATTAGTATTTTCTTCTTTGAACATAGGAGGGTATAACAACATAATAGCATAATCCATCGTTTGACATTATTTGACGCTCTTTAAATATTGATGTATTAGTTGAACAGCTAACGACCCTTCCCCAACACCTGTAGCAACTCTTTTTGTAGAACCATGTCGTACATCACCAGCAGCGAATATCCCAGGCACATTTGTCTCAAGTAAAAATGGTAACCTATCCAGGTACCAGCCTCTAGGAAGCTTGCGTTCATTCTGCATTAAATCTTGGCCGGTCAATATGAAACCATTTGAGTCTCGTTCTACTAATCCAGCAAGTGCCTCTGTATGAGGTACAGCACCAATAAAAATGTAGAGCGTGGAACAGTCTACAATATGCCGCTCTCCCGTCTGAGTGTTCAATATGATAATTGATTGTAACCGATTTTCACCCTGCACTTCCACAACTTTTGAGTTTAATAGTACATGTATGTTAGATGTCCTACTTATTTGGTTAACGAGATAATATGACATATTCTTGGCTAAAGAATCTCCACGAACTACAAGTGTTACTTTTTTAGAATATTTGGAAAAATGAATTGCCGCTTGACCTGCCGAGTTTGCTCCCCCAATCATATATACATCTTCATCCTGAGATGCCAACGCCTCAACCATGGAAGCACCGTAATATACCCCAGCTCCGGTCAGCTCTTCTATTCCCTTTATATTTGTTAACTTGCGATACGAAACTCCGCATGCGATAAGAAGTGCATGGCAACTTATCTCTTTCCCATCTCTTAATTGAACTATCCTATACGGACCATCTATTCGTCCACCTATAACTTCTTGCGGAGTTAGAATCTCAACACCAAATCGGATTGCTTGCGCAACAGCCCGTCTGGCTAGATTGCTGCCAGTGAGACCAGAAGGAAAACCAAGATAATTTTCAATATTGGAGCTCATACCTGCCTGTCCACCTGGTGCCTGTCTCTCAATCAGTAATGTACTGAGACCTTCTGATGCTCCATATACTGCTGCTGCCAATCCTGCCGGTCCTGCCCCTATTATTATCAAATCGTAAAAAGGCATCTGTGCTTGAGTCTTTAGACCAATCCTTTCTGCAAGTCCAGAATTAGAAGGATCATCCATATACGAGCCATCAGGAAAAATAATAAGAGGAAGTTTTAAGGAGGAAGACAGAGCTGCTGGTGGTGAAGGCATACTATTTAACGATGGCGCAGTACTATTAGTATTGTTCTTAAGTAGGTTATAATTAGAATATGGGGCGGTAGAATTTTGACCAAATTCCTCTCCCTTACTAGTCGAAGCGACAAAAGAAACCAAATGGTGACCTTCATCAGATTCTATATCTAGCCATTGATATGGTATACCGTGCCTGGCTAGAAAATGTTTCACTTCATATGATCTTGGTGACCATCTCATCCCTATTACTCGTATGCCTTCATATGGAGGCTTAAACGAAGCCCACCAATCGTCCAATAAATCATCAAGTACAGGATAAAGATGTTCTTCAGGAGGATCCCATGGTTTCAATAGATAGTAATCAATTTTGGCTTTATTAATAGATCTTATTGCAGCTTCAGTATCTGCATATGCCGTAAGTAACACGCGTTTAGCTTCCGGAAAAACGTCTATTGATTGCTCCAATAATTCTACTCCAGACATCCGAGGCATTCGCTGGTCTACCAATAGCAATGCCAAGATTTCATTTCGTAGTTTCAATTGCTTCACTAATCCAAGAGCTTTTTGACCAGATCCAGCTTTAAGAATACGAAAGCGCTTACCGTATTGACGTCTTAAATCTCGTTCAATAGCTTGAACTACTTGTAGATCATCATCTACGGTAAGTAATACAGGTCTCATGCCCTTATGTCCATACCTCTTCATATTATTAAGTTCCAAGTTAATTACTTTTAATCCATAATTACGGTATTCAACAGGTGGAGATAGAATTGCAAAAAGTCTATGCCTGGCGATATCCCTACACTTATACACTGTCAAGGCACTCATTAAAAAAATAACATAACTTTCACCAAGACTTAGGAATAAAGAATACATTTTTGCGAAATAGTATTAAACATTGATGTGGAAAATGATGGGGATTTCTCGATGGATCGAAATTGTCAGAGCGGGACTTTAACGGCTACATCAACTTTCGGATAATACTTTTTCACGTCTCCTTCGCCATACTTAGATTTGAATTTCTTTACAATATCATCAACCCTATTTCTTTCTGTTATTACTTTACTTTTTACAGCCATTTTTTTGTTGTTTACAGAAATCTTCAACGTCGGATCGACTAGCATGTTCTTGTACCAATTGGTGTCAGAGCCTTGAACTGGTAACAAATACAGGGTGTTACCCTCATGTACAAACCAGACAGGTCTAGGAATATCTTTGCCTGATTTTCTACCCTTAACACTGAGTGTTATTTCGTATGCTCTATTCAGCCTCTCGTAGAGATCATCTTCAGACATAATATTCCTTGTTGCATATGTCAGATATGGGTTTTGTGTATTGCTTCATATCTAAATGCTGGAATCCAGTTCGCTATTGCTATAGGAAATGCATCACACATCCGTCAGCTAGGTTTCTAATGAAAGATTACTAACTAGATGCTTGAAAATACCTTCTTTTGAAATTAAGGAGATAATATCTCGTCCAGCTCGGCTAACTCACCAGCCAGTTCTACAAACTCTGTAAATGCATATGCAACTTGCTCATCATATGTAATCCTATCATGAAATATTATGTCGCTTTATCATCTATTAGATCTTTATCCTCTGGAATGTCTTTTGGTATCAGAGGATGAATCACAATATAAACTTCAAGTGCAGGAGTTCGTGAAACTGATTGATTATCATTCTTGCGATCCATTCGATAGCTCTATATTTTGGATTCTGATTTTCCTTGCATATCAACGAATCTTTGCATACTTTGACATATATTTTCTTCAGCCTTAATGAACTGTCCTGGTTGACATTTTGATATCTATACTGAAGACTGAAATAGCTATCCTGATGGTGAGGAGTACGAAAACTTATAGGGTATTCATTTGGCTGTAGTATCGTTTTCCCATAAACCAAATGTATTATTTTCTGTGTCAGAACACACAGCAAGATATCCCATCTTTGGAATTGCCATTTTTGCCATCCTAATTTTACCCCCCAATTTTTCTACCTTGGAAGAATACTCATCAACTGATTTGACATCAATATAATTTGTTATTCCTTGTTGTTCTGGCATCATTCTCTTCATCATACCTCCATTAACAGCTTTATTGCCTTCATGATCTTTTGTGGTTATTCCCCAATATTCAACACCTTCTGGAAGCATATCCGATGGTACTTTCTCTATATTCCATCCAAATAAATCAGTATAAAATTTTTTTGATCTTTCTACCTTGTCTGAAGGAATTTCAAAATGTACAATTGTTGGCATAGAACAAAGTAAATGTAACTCCCTAATAAGTTAGTAAGGGAAAAAAAGTATAGTGGGTAATATGTAATATGTCATGCTTTAAGACCAGAACTTGTCATTCAGGATTAATATCTTATTTGGCATATTCAGAATATTAGATAAGATTTTTTTGTAATGCATCAATCTCTGCATCTAGAGGAATGATTTGCTCTTCCTTCGCCGATTTGAGTACAGTCAAGAGTTCCACTTTGATGATATTAGGTAGGTTTCTTATTTTATTCTCAATAATATTTCTCATTTCTTCCAAGTTCTTAGCACGTAACTTCAACATTAGATCAAATCTTCCATACATTTCATGTATTTCTAGGACAGGATCTAACAATAAAAGTTTTGATATAAC
>JAATVP010000249.1 GCA_014523625.1 Nitrososphaerales archaeon TH5896 | reverse complement strand
TCAGTCAACCCAGAATAAGCCTTTCCAATAATTCTTAATTGATTGTCATTATTTTCATCTCGCACAGCAAATGTATAATCAGATAAGACGCCTGCTCTCTTTCCATGCCCATATTCAGCGATTACAATAACAGCATCGATTGTATCTAACTCTCGTTTCAGTTTGATCCAATATCGTCCTCTTTTTCCCGGATGATATTGAGACTCTGGCTCTTTTAATACTAATCCCTCGTATCCTATATCTCTACTTTCATCATACTTCGCAATTATTTCTTGCGCTGTATTTACCACATTGTGCTTTGTATTAACGATTGGTTTCTTGAAGAATATTTTTGATAGGATTTCTTTCCTTTGTTTAAGTGGCTTCATGATAGTTTGCTCTCCATTTATGAGTGCTATATCAAATACTGCATATACTACTGGAATTTCTGAAATGATTTGTCCTATAACATTCTTTCTGCGAAGTCGTTTTTGCAACTCCTGGAAATGAAGTGGTTTACCATTACGAATGGCCATAATTTCTCCATCCAAAATAAAATCAACACTTTCCATTGATGATAACAATTTGCTATTTATTGTGGCATCAACCACTTCAGGAAACGCATCTGTAATATCTGTCATATTGCGTGAAAAAATTTTTACCTGTTGTCCAAACTTGTGCATTTGCGCCCGGATCCCGTCGTATTTGTACTCGCAGATCAGAGATTTTTGAAAATAGTTGACAATCTCATCTGCGCTGAACATCACATCAGCTAACATATATCCAATTGGTTGAAAGGGTTTGATAACCGCAGTATATAATAAACCTCTTTTTGCCAAGAGCGCTATTTGAGATATATCACCTGACACAAGCATCGCTTCTTTGATTTTTCCAAGTTCAGCATTAAATGCCAATGAGACTCCTACTTCTACTAATCCCTCTGTTAGCCCAATTCTCATTTCTCCATTTACTATCTTTGTCAAGTATTTTGCTTCAAGCGGTGAGCTATCCAAAAAGAGCCCTTTTAGTATATTCTTCTTAACTTTGGACGAATCAGATCCCACGGTACCAGCTATCTTTTTGAATCCATCATATACGACAGGTAGTGTTAAAGGCTGTTGCTGAATAAGTGAAATGGTATGTTTTTTAGATGCTGCATGCTCTGCTAGAGCATCCATATCTCCATATTGCAGATAGCTCTGGTGGATTTGGTCTTTATCTAGGAAAGATATTTCAGAGAGTATTTGCATGATTGTACTGAATCCGATATTTATGACGAATTTTGATCCGAGTGGAAATATTCTGCTGGATAAAAATAGGACAGCAATGGTTAAGGATTCATCATCCATAGAGGATAGATATCTTGAGAGTAATCCTACTTTCATATTTTTGCTTTTAGTTATACGGACTTGCTCACATAGATTTACAAAATGCAAAAAATCAGGAGAAGCGCCGACAAATGGTGTTGAACCGAAGTCATTGTTCATTTATATTATATTTGATTAATGAGTAAGCAGATATTAATAGAAACTGGTCTCACCTTGTGAAACTGATGTAGTCGCTGTATACCCGAGTATTTTTTTCACTCTATGTGTGTTTATCTTTGGTATCTAAGGTCTGCCTTTTCACGTAGTAGGTAACTACTGACCGAGAATTTTCTTTATACTCATCTATTAATATTCTCAAAGTTGCAATGATTAGCTCTACTACTTTTGGTTCTTTCAGGACGTTCTCTTGATTGAGTCTTGTTGCAATAGATAAAGCAATATCATATTGTGATTGAGGTAGTTCGATCTTTGTCGTCACCAATTTGTCTATTGTTACGATTGTACTTGTATATATTTTCTTCAATTCTAGCGTGACAGTCTGTTCCGATTTAGTATCAATCAATAACAAGCTAGTGGGACTTAAAAATGATCAAGAATAGCATTTTCGGATAAATTTTAGATATTCGCATCATACTGCTTAATCCATCGTGGACGTAGAACAACTATAGCCAAAAGGTTTAGTTACTGAATTACAGACTTCTGTAAGTAACTCTGCGTATCTTCTTGTATCATAAATTGTTGCTTCCTCTTCTTCTTCATTTATAAGTTGAACTGGAATAGATCTTATTTTGGAATATTTTTGATAATAATCTGTGATTATGTATTGCAGTATTTCACCAGCTCTTAGATGTTTACCACACTCAGATCTGAGTAGATCAAGAGAATTCTTTTCTACTGTATCTCTATTCTGATACTCATCTGCATTCATCGATATTATTTTGGTAAATACTAAATGTTGAAGCGGTACTTTACCTACTTTTAGTTGATGAATATAATTATTGAATATGTTACTTATTTCTGGGATAAGAGATTTAACTCCCTTTATTGTATTTCCAGTAGCCATTACCTGTAATATATGATTCTGGCATTTTTCAAAGAAAATGGGTGTATCATGCCTTCTTGATTCTAACCCTCTTATTTTTAATGAGTCACCTTCAAATGCTCCAAAATATCGGTTCGGAACAGGCAATGCAGCACTTATTTTTGAAGGAACAAACGCTATCCATTTATAAATCCCTTCAAATGATACTTTGAATCCTGTTTGCTTTTCTATCTCTTCTTTTAGCGATCGGCATAATTCTTTGCTATTGTTATTGTTATTGATATTTGCCTTAAATTGCATCCAAACAGAATCTACTATTCCATGTAATACCCTAAATCTCTGTCTTTCAGCAGTTCGTATAGCATGAGACAATATCTGTCTATCATAAGCACAGACAGCTATATGCGCATCGATTCTTCCAAATTTCGCATTATTAAATCCTAGATATCCAAATGATGTTACTAGAATCCATTTTAATATAGATTGTCTGGAATTATACTTCTCATTCAGAGTACGGTTTTGAATAGAGTCCTTCAATTTTTTGTAGAGTAAACGCTTCTCAAGCAATATTCTTAAAGATATAGGAATGATTCCTATTCTCTTCGAACATGCGTAGTTATGATCAGAATCATGTATTGTTAAGAGGGGGTTTGATCCAGTAACCCCAGCATTATCATTAATATTGCGATTAAAACAAGTCAAATAACGATAATCCCGATAGCAACAATCACAATTTACAGTTTCAGCAGAAATATTATATTTTCTCATTATATTTGGATACAGTGATTCAAAGTCAAATTCAGCCACTTGTTCATGTACTCCTACCTCTGGTTCATATATTAGACCGCCTCTATCTGCAATCAGTAATGCATTCATTGATTTGAAATGCTCTGCGATTATAGGTTTCCATGGAATTAAAACTCCTTTTCTTGTGGCATTATAAAATTGAAGACTACTAAGACACTTTCCTATGGAGGCTCTAGCTGCTGTATGGAGGGGCATTCTACAAATCCTGGATATCTCATATAATCCATTTAAACCTCCACCGGTTTCATTTGACAATTCAAATGAATTCGACTGATCAAAGTGTATTCTTCCATACAGCCTCGTGGTAGATGGTTTAAAGTAAATTCGACCATATGAAAAATATGATGTTCCTTCCTTTATGGGACTTTGTAATATCATCATTGAGTCTCTGCTTAGCGATAATTTTTTATTTCCATTCATTTTAGCTCTATGAATAAGATAAGGGAAAGTAAATGAATCTCCATCTTCCGTAAATATAAAATCAGGATCTATTCTCGATATTTCAGCTTCTAATCTATTTAGTATTTGCTCTTCGGAGTCAGAGTCGATCTCAATATTTCTATTACGAATGTCATCGTTACTATCCTTGTTATTCTGATTATCGTTTTTGTCATTACTAATACTTATTGAAATGGATTTTATTGCATTAGAATATCTGATATTACTATTACTACCATTATCATTATTACTACGACAACTATTAATATCATTGCTTGTATTCACTTTTATAAAAGCAGTTCTAAATTGAGGAACTGTATAATCTGTACTCCATATATTATCCTTGTTAATTAACTTCTTTAATGTATTGTTTTTATCATAATAAACATCACAAAGGGCAAGTGGGAATAAATTGTGTTCATATAAATAAGCTTGTGCTGGAGGCAAATCTACATTATATAATCTATATTTTCCAAATACGTTACCAAATCTTTCGATACTTCTCGCTAAAGTTGTCGTTTTTGTAGAATCTGATAGCTCTAATCTTAAGACTTCTGATTTTTGATTATCCGTAATTCTCTCGTATTTATTTGTAAACTCGTAACAGCTAACAAGTTTCATAGTCTTGTCATTATTGTGTATATAGCGAAGTAGAGAAGTTAAATCTGCTTTAATATCTGAAGCTACATAGATCGAATGCTTCCATTCTTCATCTTTTACTCTTACAATATTGTTATTATGTTTTTCTTTTATCCATATAATCATTGTACCATTTAAAGGATATAGGTCGAGAATGTTGCCTGCCGTTTTTATTGTATTAGCAATAGAAGCTGATAACATATACTAGACCTGATCTGTGATCAGAGATAACAGGCATCTATATGTGAGTACGGTATTGTACTTAATAACTAAATATGTTAACTTATTATATTAGATAATTTCACTATTGGAAATTATCTGAAATGCATCATGTCTACTAATAATAACCAAGGAAATATGAACTAGAATTTGGTGCGCTAGTAAGGTGAATTACATGAAAATAAACTCAGATCAAGATCCAGTCCCTACATTTGGACCCTAAATCTTTGAAAAAGTATTAGCAATTCAAATTCTGATATAAAATAACATGGCATGAGGAAACCTATTTATCAATAAATGGTTGTAGTTACAATGTTATCATCAATTTTGTCATCCTCATTACTTATGATGACATTCCAAATGAACTCTTGTTGTACCATGGTACAGCCACAAAGGTCTAGGCCGGCTAAGAGAAATAACAGCAAAATGGACACAGCATCATGATGGTTCTTACACCTTGTAATACATAGTGGACATTTGCCTTATATCGTATCAATCGATAGCTACTAAATTAGTAGAAGTGAATGAGAACATTAGGATATCTTGCCTGTTCCTTTGAATTACAATTAACTCAAGAGTATGAAAAAGATTCAGATAGCCACCTAAGTTTATTGGACTACGATCGGATAGGTCAAGGCAGGAAATTGAAGGAGCAATCTGAGGGTTAGGTCTAGATATCTAGAGCTTGGCATTTCATAGGAACTGTGCATGAAGAGGTGCGCTTAACTCGATGAAAAAAAGGAACTCATCATCGTCTCGACTTCCTGAGTTGGGACAATCATCGTCCTCCTCCTCGTCAAGAAAGGACAGGAATAGGATTGTTGATCTAGCACAAGGCTTTGTAGGAAGCAAGATGTTTGATTGGATAATTACAGGAGTCATTATCCTCCAAGCAATAGCTCTTGCCATTGAAGCTACGCCATTTGTGAATTCTGCTGGTGAATATGATCAATTATTTGAAGTTAGTACTTTTAGCTTAATCCAAAGCCTTGTGATTGCAGTCTTCATTGTAGAAGCCATTTTGAGGATGGTCGCACTTTATCCAAAACCACAAAACTATTTCCGAGATCCTTGGAATTGCTTCGATTTTGCTATCATTGTCCTATCCCTTACTACTGCGGGCCAGTTCTCAACGGTAGCTAGGTTGGTCAGATTGCTTAGAATTACTAGATTGGTCACAAAATCCGCTGAATTGCGCGCAATTGTATCAACGCTAGTTCGTTCGATACCTAGCATATTTAACATTTTGATTCTTTTTTCGATCCTCTTCTTCATATATGCAATATTAGGATATCACCTTTTTAGGGACGTTGATCCGCAACATTGGTCATCTTTTTTGACCTCGTTTACAACGCTATTTCAAATCATTACGCTTGAAGGATGGGTAAATGTTATGGAACCAATAGTTACTACTTTAGGACCAATTTATTGGCTTTACTTTGCAAGCTTCATCGTAATTGGAACTTTTATAATCATAAATCTATTTATTTCAGTAATTGTGAGAAAATCTGAAGAAGCTTATAAACAAGTGCAACGAGAATCAGAGGTACCCTTAACTCAACATGAAATTGTACAAGAGATAAAAGAGATTCGCAGAATCCTAGAAGAATTGGAAAAAAGAATTGGCGATGATGATAAGGGTAAGGTAAAATAGAGATTTATGCTAGAATATTTACGCTTTAAATAGAGCTTGTAGCTATATTATACATGAATATTTTTGTCTAGAAGAGAGTACAAAAACCAGTTAATCAGCCAACAGTTAACGAAAAAACCTTTGGCAAAGAAGGTTGTTCATCCTGTTGAGAAAGGACTCAAGTCTGACTTATCTAAGAAGGTCTATCGGTGGCACTTTAACACATTCGTCAAGTGGCTTGAATACAAGTACTCGACGATCATTGTAGATGAACGTTTAGTACAGCTAGGAGGGCAGCAACTGCAGCTATTACTTATTGAATACATCGAGCACATGGATAAAGACAAACATCTGAAATATGCAACTATTAACGCAGCTATGTTTGCGGTCGTACATTTCTGCGATATGAATGATATCGATCTGAATCGTCGTAAGATAAGCAGGTTCCTACCTGCTGATGAAAACCATGAAGAGGATAGGACCTATACACGCAAGGAGATTGAACTACTGCTAAGTCATTGTGATGCTCGGTTTAAGGCCGTAATATTGCTTATGGTTAACGGCTTGAGGATAGGTGCTATTCCTGATCTGAGAATAGGCGACTTGACTCAAACGAATCAGCCAAAGATATACAAACTCTGGGTTTATCATAGGTCAAAGAACAGCAAGTACTACACATTCCTAACTCCTGAATGTTCCAAGACAATAGATGATTATCTTGAGTTTAGAAAGAATCAAGGCGAAAGAGATGTTAGTATTCATCCTGAGAATCAGAGTCCCTTGATTAGAGAGCAGTTCAAGTTAGACGATAAGATACAAGCAAGAAACCCTAGATTTGTGTCTCATAGCACTATAGAAAAGACAATGGAGAGAGTAGTCAAGAAGGCAGGAACTAATACAGTGAGGAAGGTCATGATGACTCACGGTTTTAGAAAGTTCGCTATTACGCAAATGGCTAAAGCTAAAGTGGATTTCTCAGATAGAGAATATCTAGTAGGCCATAAACACACTAGAGGTCTAGATGTAAACTATCATAGAACAACAGAGGATGAGAAGTTAGTCGAATGGAGCAAGGCCATAAACAATCTAACTATTGATCCCGCTTATCAACTCCAAAAAGAGTTAGAAGTTTACAAGGGTGAATATGCTCAAAAGGTTGCACAGTTGGAAGCCCGTGATAAAGAGAAGGATGAACGTATGAAAATGTTGGAAGGGAGATTAAGAGAGTTAGGCTTTTGGGATTCGTGTGATAATACGTAGAAAGTTAAAAAGAGTGATGCGATAACTCTTCGCTATCGCATCAACCCATACAATAATGTCGCTAACCAAACTAACACGAATCTGATTAGCATTTTACATTAGCAGCTATTACTTTTAAAGTCTTTACCAAGAACCGAAAAAGCATTAAAGAGTTACTTTCTAAAGGTGAGTAAGTACTGTTCCATATGTCGAAGTGTGCAGTAATGGGATCTAACCACACCCCGCGATTCTTCATCAAATCGAGGGTCCCATTACTGTGTTTCTATTAGCTGGAAAAGATCGCAAATGTTTTATGAGTCTGAGTGTAAGAAATAATATCGGTTCAATCGACGCCAAACATCGCTGATCTCTAACAACCAGAAACGAAGCAAAGTGTCTTGTCTAAACATGGGTCCGTGAGTCTGACTTTCCAGCTCACGGGCTTTGATTAAATCAATCAATCATTATCAAATAACGTCTGATAACTCAGATGTTTTCTTTCCAGATATTCAATAGCCTTAACTGCATCGTTATATCTGAATCCGTCAGCTATTCCATTACCTGCAGACATCTCTCTAAGATATCTTGGAAGTGTATTTAGGTAAGTGTATTCTTTCGATTTCTTGTCTATTGTCTTAAGATAACCCTTGCTTTTTTCTTCTGCTGATAATCCTTTGTTCCAGATAATCATTGCCATGTCGGCATACATTGACGTGGTTAAGCTATCATGTCCATAACCACCTATCCAATGTAACATTGCTATGAATGATAATAGATTTCCTATGACATATCTCTGGATATATGGTAAGTTTGATGATTCTCTTTTCTCATCATTCAGACATACATGGAATACAGTAGACTTAACATCATAGAACATACCCGATTTATCTAACTGTAGGAATCTGCTTAGAAGGCTTTCCCATTTAGAGACTTGATTAAGATATGTAATCATTCTTCTTTCTGTCTCCATTCAATCATTATAGTCCGTCCTGGAACATGATCGGAATCTGGTCTTATGTCAAACTCGATGTTATTTTCTTCAGCAATCCGTATCATCTCTTTGAGTCTGTGCATATGAAGGGGTCCATATGGTTGAGAGATATGAATGACTTCTTAAGTATCTGGCCTTCCTTCTGTGTATCCTTTATGAGCAATCCTACTCTTTATCTTTCTATTCTCAAAATGATCAAGGGCAGTGTAATAGTCAAACAAAGGAAGGTCATACTTATCATCTGTCTTTCTCGACATCCACTTAGGGAGATGTGGGGATATCGTTTTGTATTCCTGTTCTTCGCCTATACCTTTACGTTTCATTTATCTAGACCTCCCCTTGATCAGAACTAGACTCATAATCGATATGTGTTATCAATGATGTGTTTAAGATGCATGTTTCAAATGTTCTTTTCAGATACAAATCCGTAGTTTGCCAAGAGATCCTAAGCCATGAATCAGTTAACTCTACTGTTACAAAATCCTCATTCTTGTTAAAATCTATATTCCAATCTGGGACGTCATGAAATACGCCTTTCTTTCCGACTGATGTATGATGTATCCCTGAATCCATTGAGTAAAATAAAGAATCTACTGCATTGTTTAACTCGGTGATAAAGTTACCCGATTCTGTTTGAGTCTTGTATTCTCTATGACTTTCCATAACAAAATAAGTTTGTTTCAATCCTTCATCCCTATCTATTACATATTCTTGTAGCTGCATATCCCAATGGGTAGAATAACCTTTAGTGTTGAAATAGATACAAACGCTATCTACCCAAGTACCATTATGGATTATAGGATGTAATCCGTTATCTGAAAATATTATTCCAGATTTGTCCTTAAGTCTCTCGCTTAATGATATAGAAGTCATTACTTATCTAATCCTCCATTACTCCCTTACCGTTTAAGTTTGCTTCTGCTGCTTGTGATACTTTGCTCTTTCTTTCAACTGCATCTCTAAACCTATTGGCTCCTTCTTGATTCCTCAGGTCACAAACCTCATCCTCGACCCCAGAAGCCGCAGAAACATCGACCCTATCGACCCTATCGTCCGCCATGCCATTTTGAGCGTGAAAATCGTCATTTTTGGCGGACGATGTTTTTTGAAGTTTATTTGGATGGACGCTGATTAACCGACATTACGGGAACAATCTACCAGACATGTACTATGATAGCTAGTAATGATAAATCTGCTGAGCTATTTACTATACTAATCGGCTAAAAGACTGGTTCTCTTTTATCTAGTTCGGGATAGAGAGGATTGATACGCTGCTGCTCTTGTTCTTGTTGTCTGTATTTTTCATTGGCCTCTGCCTCTATCACTGTCTCCAATATCTCAGATATAGCTGCCGTATCTTCTAGTAAATCACGTTTCAATGCTAGATAGGTCGCTAATGTCGCTAGCACGTTACACGTTGTTTTAGGATCTAGATCAGCATTATCCAGTATACTCCATAATCTAGCGATAGCCTGGTTAGCATTACTCTCTAAGAGTTTGTGTTGATAAGATACTTGCTTAGGAAAGTCACGTATGTCATTTGTTACTTGCTTCCTTAGCGCCTGTATGTCTGTTGTGATCGTTGCTCTTGATACACCTAGCTGCTTGGTTAACGTCATAGGAGTAACTCCTTTAGCCATTTGTTCTATGATAAATCCTCGCCTAAACTCTATTTTCTCACGTCTAGATTCAGAAACTCCGCGCAATGTTACATTAGATTATCTCTCACATTAAAAACACTTTCAGTTCTTTATCAGTTATGACTTGATAGATCGCACTTGTTCTATGAGACTTAGCAGATAATCATCATAGGTCTTTGAGTAGTTCTCATCATTACTCTTGACCATTGTTTCATAATATAGATCGCGTAACTCGTTGCATGTGGATTGAGATATCATTATACTAACTGGAGGATCCGCATCAGGTAAAGCGGTTATATCTAGATTCTTTGGTATTGCCTTGCCTTCACTCCTTAACTTTGCTTGTCGCCTGGTTTTGTTCACATAATCCCTTCTTACTTGCTGCTCTTCAGAAGACATCATACTATGGTATTATGATAGCAATCTGAGTTATATTTACGTTGAAAAATAGGAATCATCTATTCCTAGGATGACAGTTGCATTGACAACCAGCACCATCGACAAAACTAAAAGTACAATATTCATGCCTATCCGAAAGACAGGCGAGCGACTTCATCTTTACCTTACCCTAGATTTAACAGCATCTGCGTAATGTGACCGTTACTGCAAAGATACCAAGGCGGTTCAAAATCTATCTCGGGTTCAACAAAATCACCATTTTCATCCCAATATCCTGTAGTAAACTTCATCTCCGGTATTGTCTTACCTGGGTATAGGATGACTCTGCTTCTCCTTCCTTCCTTCTGACATA
>JAATVP010000248.1 GCA_014523625.1 Nitrososphaerales archaeon TH5896 | reverse complement strand
TCGTTATTCTGGCTATTGTTGCAATTGTAGGGATTTCATTAGTGTATTCTTCCAGTATTAGTTCGGGTCCATCTCAAAAGGATGGTGAAAATGTATCTGAGCTCGTTTCAGAGTCTAAGGCCGATGCGGTAGAAAAGTTTAACGCCCAGTTCTGCGGGCTTGACTCGCATCCAAATTCGAGCTACCTTGTCGTTGAATACCCTCTCCCAGCCCTTTGTGAAATGCCTTTGGGCATTGGCGTAGATTCTCAGAATCAAGGTATTTGGTACGTTTCTACAAAAAATGGCACATTGGGAAGGTATGATATGAAAACGAACACATTTGGAGAAGAGTATAAAATTCCGAGCTGGCCTGCCAGGGAGGCTCCCACAATGTCCTCGCAGGTTTGGGATCTTGATATTGACAATAAGGGGAATATCTGGTTTACTGATGAAAAACTGAATGCACTTTGGAGATTTTCAAATGACACAAGAACCTTTGACATGTTCGCTGTACCAGAGAAACCTGAGGCATTTGGGACGACTTATCCGGTCTCTATGGAGATAGATAATAATGGTAGCAATATTTACTTTGTCGGGATAAGATCCCCATCGATATGGATAGGGAACATTTCTCTGATGAGGAACGGTACTGCCGAAGGAATAGAACGCATAGGAATTCCACTTGATTCATTTGCGGGGATAGACCCAGATCTAGTAAGTACAGGATCGGTTGTTCTGGATGAAGATAATGATAGGCTATTTGTTTCCTTACTTGCATTCAACACGAAAGGACAGATTTTGGGATATGATTTAAAGAATAAGACCTTTACTCCTTACGAATTGCCAGACGATATTACCTCCCCGGTAGGATTAGCGCTCGACCTCGATGATAACCTATGGGTTACTGACCATGGAACTAGCATTTTCTTTAGACTAGATCCTGTATCTGGCGTCATTACAAAGTTTACAACCTCTACCGTGTCTCCAAGAACTTTAGGACAAAGTACTACTATAGACGCCGCATATACCTTGCCATATTGGATTAAAACTGGCGAAAACGGTACAATTTGGTTCAACCAACATACAGGAAACAAGATGTCGAGCTTCAATCCCAACAATCTGACTCTCACTGAATATTGGATTCCTTCCCAAAACAAACTTTGGGGACCTTGCCGAGATTCCGTCGGTCAATGCGGCATAAGTAACGCATTGCAGTTCGATGTGGACAAGAATAACGAAGTATGGTTTTCAGAATGGTCTGAGAATAAGATTGGCAGAGTGTTGACGGACAGAGTTTTACCTCTAACTGTTTCTGTTTTACCTCACAATTTCACCCTTCAAAGAGGTGGAAATGAGGAGGTTAGAATAAACGTTACTTCAAACAGGAATACTACTTTGACGGCAGACATGTTAGCAGCAGGATCTTTTACCCCGACAGGTAACCTGGGAAATCTTTCAGGACTTTTTAGTGAGAACTCTGTCAGATTGCAACCAGGACAAACCAAGCAAATAAGTCTCATAGTAACGCCAACAGAGCAATTAGCAGCAGGAAATTACACGCTCATGGTAGGAGCAGAAACAAGTGATGCATCGGTACTGCGCGCAATTCAGGTAACGATACCAACATGAATACCTGAATACTGTTGGCCTTGCTTCTTGACAATTTTAACCTTCAGGTAAAGACAAGAATAGTACTCCGAATCTTATTTCAACTACCTCTCAAAATCAATAGTCCATGAATACAATTGTGATGCTTGTGTATTGAAATCGTTGAGCTTAATGATCTATCAAGATTTTCTTTAAATCTTCGAATGAAACCAACTCTCCCTCGGTTTCTGAAATTTATAACGAAATACCTATGCCCGTCCTACCGTGCTCAACCATTCAAAATAACTGATATAGTCTTCGAGAAACACTCCTTCACCAGCACCTGATGACAAATAGAGGCGGCTTACCAGATTGGCACAGGTTACTTACATCTCCAAGTTCCATCATACTGAGCACGCCTAATAGCCTACGCCTAACTCTTCTACGTGTACAGACTGATCTCTAATCGTCGTCCTTTGGTTCGCTTTGACGAAGTTGAGTCAACTTCGTTACAGTCAAACATCCAAGCTTTCCTGCAGCTATCCTAAAGGCTTGCTTAGCAAGTTGGAGGTTTTCTGCGCTTACGTATGCCTCGTAAACGGTGTCTCCGGGTTTGACTCTAGCAGCCAGACCAGTTGCCTTGCCAAAGGCTCTTCTCATTCCCTCCTGTAATCGATCAGCTCCTGCCGTTGCAATCATCTTATTTTCACGCAGAATCACGTGGGGATATACCTTAACGCTTGAGAAGAAACTCGTCTCACCTGCGGATGCCAGGGTTTTGTTTGCTCCGAGTCTAGCTGCCTCCAACGCATTATGCCTGATCTGTCGTCTTTCTTCTACCACGAGCTCTACCTTGTAATCATAATCATCCCTATATTCTCCTGACGAGAATCTAGCAATTTTCAGTTGAGGTTTGCCTCTGATGTATTGCTTTCTTACGTATGGCATCCCACGAATTTCTCTATAATTAGAACCCTTCAACAAAATTCACCAATTTTTTAATGCTTAAATGTGGACTGGCTCCGATTTATTCGTTATGTCCGCTGATATTGAGAGCTCAGACCTCGATATATCATATTTAATTGAAGCAATTATACCGGCTGGGGAGACCAAGATATTGGTAACTGAAACGAAATTCCAAGACCAGCTCAGGACGAAAGGATTTGGCGAAAATGAGGACTCTGAATATATCCTTAGCTACTGCGAGGCTCTATACTTGGCATTTACCAATAGGTTGGTTATAAAGACCAATGAAGAGACTAGCATCGGCTTCGAGCAGCTGATTGAGAGAATGTTGAGGCATGATCCCAATGTACTTACAAGATTTCTAGTGTATCGCGACTTGCGGAGTCGAGGTTATGTCGTGAAAGATGGATTTGGTTTTGGCATTGACTTTAGAGTATATGAAAGGGGGGAATATCAGAAAAAGCCTGCAAAGTATCTCGTATATGCCTTAAACGAAGGGATTAATTTAAAGATCGAAGATCTTTATGATTTAATCGATCAGACTGCTAAGATGGGAAAGAATACTGTTCTAGCCGTGATTGAAAGAAGAGGAGAGGTGATTTACTATAAGGCCTCCAAGTTTCCTCTAAAAGATAACAGATTTCGTAAAGAAAGTGAAATCGGTACTGGGCCCTTCGAGCGCTTGGAATAAGGATAAGAATCATCATTTAAATCAATGATAAGACGTTATATTACGTAGAGATGGAATTCAAAGAAGTATTCTGCCATGACTGCAAGATCATTCTCGCTCGCTACAATGCTGATTATTTCTCAGATCTTAAGGTTACTGAGCTGACTAGATTACATCACAACACTCACATAAGAAGCGGTCATTCGGTTAAAACCAGAATAATTAGTGATAGCCGCAGCTGAGAGATCATTTCACTTTATTTGAATAAATAAGTTCAACGAGGAAGGTGTCAATACCTCGTAATTGAGAGTTGGAGAACCATTAGACAGATAGACCATGATTTCCCATTGCGGAAGGAACTCGACTGTTAAGAATCAAATTTGAAGGTAGATAATCGATAAAATCAGATCCATTATCGACACTACTCGGAAAATAGTCTCTATCGAGAACCATTAAATAAGAGTTTGAACTGATACGAAGGATATTGAAAAGAGTCTGTGAGAGCTGTTTCTACACGGGTGATGATTATGAATACCTGCAGGCTGGTGATTTTTGTACAGAATGCATCAGTGTACACTCAATGTGTCCGAGATGTAATGCAGCCTATCATAGTGCGTTAATAACTGACGATACTTTCATTATTGAGATTTACAAGTGATGAGCAAGTGCAATGTTTGCTGCGCGCTTGTGTTCAACAGACTGTGGAAGGAATGACACTCTTACTTAGGTTTCTCTACTCAGACAGACTAAATTTATAAGCTGATAGCTCTTTCTTCTGATCGAATTCCGCTAATCGTACCGGATGATGAAGAGTAAGATAGTCCCCCTATTATTCTGGCAGATCAGCCAGAAAAGATGAAGAGAATGACCGGACTGCTGAATCTTGAAGAGACATTCATATTTAGTGCTCCGGCCGGGATTTGTTCCGCCGCGGCCGTGACCGCAATCCGATTGAACCCGGGATCTCCGCCTTGAGAGGGCGAAATGCTTAACCGGACTACACCACCGGAGCTCAACACATTGCATGCTATTCATCATATAAAAATTGCGTTCAAGATTTTACACTGCATCACCCAGATCTGCGTACGAAAACTAATTCGGATGACATGCCCAAAAAGGGTTACATTATATTTGGTAGCCCTCAGATGATCTTAATTTATTGGAAGACATTCACATTCCCCCTACTATTTCTGCTTATGTCATTGATATCTTAAAGTCGCCAGCATTACTCATTGGTTGTAGAGCCAACGGCACAGGGATATCGAAGCCCTGCTGCGAATACGACATCATGGTCTTGTCGAATGGTGATCAACGTCATGAAATAATGATGGTTAGTTCATACTGGATGGAGCTACTTTACTTCCCATTGAGATCTAGGGTACTGAAAGAAACCCCAGATAGCATTGATGGAATCGTGCTATATGATAATAATGACCTCGAGCTATCTTCTATGATAAATGCAGTGAAGAGTGATACAAGACGAACCAGCAACAAACCAGCGATTGCTAGAAGGCTGCTCATCTCTTGCTTAATGAGATACGCCGAAATCGAGAGAATGTCTCAGAAGTCTGCCATAGTCTCGTCGATGCTACTCAAGATTTCAGCGTATGAAATCATGCAGAGCCTTGTCTTTTTTTCTGGGTTGCCTGGATCACCGTTGCACCAGTTGGATTTAATCAGAAGGGCTCTGGAGCCAGATCAGATCGAATCTGAGAGCATTTCTTTGGCTCTGGAAATTATCGGTGTAGAGAGAGCTACAACTTCAGTACTGAGACGATCAATTCCTTCATATTCTCGACTTGCCGCGAACAGGTACGATAGACCTCTAATAGAAGCAAAGATCAAATTTCTTTACGAATCCGGCATGACGGCAGACTGTTATTACTACATAGGGAAAGTTTGTGCAGAGATTCTCAAGTCGCTAGACCGTACTTTTTGGCATACATACGGAAAACTCGTGCAGATCGGAATGGATCTAAGCATGGATGTTGAGCATATCCAGAGATGGAATTCACAGCTTACCGTGGCAGCCAAGCGGCTGCTCGGATCTCATCGAACAGTTATAGCCGGTTGAGTAATTTCAAGTCTCTTACTTCTAGCACGCAATTTAGCTTTGTATTTAAGATTTCTTGGTTTAGTTCTTAGTCTATATCCACAACAAGGACACCATAAACCTTCCCACCTGATGAAAATTTCACAAATCTGGCAGCGCCTTTGACCGCTAACGTACCGACCTGAACCGACAGGCTTTTGGGCCCTATGTCTAATACAGATACCTTTACACGTCATCGTATGACCTATATGAGGGGTCTTATCCTACTATTTAAACTTGGGTAACTATTTTTTATGATCTAATAATTACAATAATCTGACAAATAAAAAGGAGATAAAACAGAAATGACGTGCGCCCTAGTTGATTGAAACGCTCTTGGCTTCGAATGCTTCATTCATTGTGAGGTACTCGTCAATTTTCATCTTAACATCTTCTGGTTCGGTATCCTCCATTCCCGAAAAGCCAGCCTTAAATGAGATCTTGTTACCCGAGACATTGACATCCTCAATCTCCATATCCGCATAGACATTTGTAAGTTCGGTAACCCAATCCTTGGCTTCGTTTTCATTAACGCCACCTGTTTCTATGTTTACGGTTAGCATCTTGGTCATTCAAAATCACCTAAACCAAATTCATTCCGGCTATTAATAAAGTTGACGTCTGGTTTTTGATCTGTACTATATTGAATCATCCCTATCTTTGAATATATTCTATTTTTCCGTTGATTCGGATTTGATCATGGCTCTGAAATTAATAGCTAAGCAAGAAGATATTGATTTCTTGGTGGTAATAGTAGTGGCGGAAAGGCGACTGACTTCTAACTTGGGGATTTTCACTTTTGTGGGTTTGCTACCATTCAGGTACGACAGTTAAGTATCAACAAATATTGAAAAATGCGAATAGGGAGAAAGAGGATGAAGTTGATGGGAATTATTCCATATTCCACATCTTAGTTAGTTCTTTATTGAATTTAGTTGCTTGTTCATCTGTAAGAGGGTCCCCGCAATTCTTGTGCGTTGGCACGACTTGCATTCCCCATAGCTTGAACTCTACCTCATAGAATTGGATATTGGGGCAGTTGCACATACGTCATTAGTGAGGGAACGCCAGTCATATTTATGTTAGCTGCTGAAACGGTACTTGTGGTCGGCGTCTGCTATTGAAACATTTATCAGTTCCTTTTTGAACATATCAGTTAATGAGAGAAAATTTAGGCAAGACCTCAAGGATATTCCGAGCTAACTTGGAAGTATGTTTCCTTGTTACTATTCTGGGATCAAGCATGTTCTTATTCAATGCAATAGACCCCAGCCACGCTTCTGCCCAGGGCAATAATTGGTATGTGGGAAAGGGTGCAAAGCCCGACACTTATTATACGTATCAGGTTCAGAATTTTGACACTAATCAAGGCAGGCCATTTTTGATGACGATCTGCTTGAAGGACTTTGATGAGGCTAACAAATATTGGAACGCTCCAGTATTTGTTGTCGATCAAGGACAAGTATACAATGGCACTTTCCATCTAAGTGATTTGGACATGACCGCGTTAGGTTCATCTGTTGTTTCTCCTGATCTGGTCAAATATAGAGCTGCATACTCTAACTCGCTAGCCTGGCTAGCCTCCTATGTTCCAAAGCCTGGGCAATCTCTGAGTGCTCCCAATTGGGGTAAAATAGCCGCGATAGGTGGCTCTGCCATATCTCCGGGTGGGGCAGCAAAGGTTACTACACCAGCAGGGGATTTTAACACAGTTGATGTATCTTGGAAGTATGGGCCAACAAACCATATCTGGGTTGTTCCTAATATGCCATTTCCCGTTAAGGCGCAGACCTTTGCTGCAGTCAGTCAAGGAAACGCACCAGTACAATATCAGTTTGAACTCCAATCTACAGGTACTGGTTGCCCTACTGCTCCAAAAGCCGTAGAAGAAATTCCCAAACCACCACTCACATTACAGACTGGTAGGGCGACGTATAGTATCCAGTTGTTATGGGAACCCGATCCTATCATTGCAGGGAGCAATACTACGCTAGGCTTAATTTTTAGCGATAGCTTCGGAAACACTGTTAGCGGAGTCTCGTACGATCTCGAAATAACTGCCAAGAATGGAACAGTCGTAGACGAATTGGATAGACAGAGAGCCGATGAAGGTACTGGCATGCTAACCTATACCTTTCCTTCTCCTGGACCCTACGACATCAAAATAACAATAAATGCAGTAGAGGGAGTGCCTACAGGGGAATTTGTGGAAAGTGCTACTTTCAGCGTAGTAGCAACCTAATGAGGGAATTATAATTCCGTCTCTACAATCTTTTTTTAGTTCTTTAATTTTAAGAACAAACGCATTTGGAAAGAGATAATGTCTCCAATACGACGAGTTATCCTGCTCACTGCTATCCTTGGAACATTAGGGATTGTGGTTAGTCTAGTGATAGTGGCTGCTGGAGGCGGCTTTTCAGGTCCTGCTCCTTCACTCTTGAGTCCACCTTCTTCGAAGGATTTGTGGATTGTGGGGGAAGGATTGCAAAATAATACACAGATAAACTATAGATTGACTGCATCAAATCCTTCAGGACTGTCCTTAGTCGATTCAATTGTCACCGTGCATTTTATCCAAGATGGAAATGATTCTTGGAAGGCAAACTTTAACATAAGGAACGATTCTCGTGATTTTGCCGGGAGTATTCTTCTATCAAAGGAGTATTTAACTAATAAGCAGATGCCAGAGGGAAGCCTAGCTGATGTTTACAGGATGATAGAATCTTCTTTGCTTGATATTCGTAATTTCGCGTTAGAACCTAAATATTTGGTTCCAGGAGCAGTTTGGGACAACGTGGTTTCAGGAGCCCTAACTGTACCGATTAGGATAACGGAAAAAGACTCGCTCACAGTCAATGGAACAACAGTTGATTCTTATGTGTTGCAGTATGATCTTCCTTCAAAGATAAGCAAAATTTGGATTGCACATGGATTTCCACTACCTATCAAGGCCGATGTAGGCGATCCTGGTAGTAACACCAGATACGCATTTGAGATGCAAGGATACAATTGATTATGATGATACGACGATAATGACGATGATGATGATAGTAGGCCTTTGAGATAACTATGATATTTTTGAATCCTTTAACTGAAGTCTGTTAGTTAGCGATCTTTGTCAAAACTATACACATTTTCAAATAACCAGTCAACATATTCCTTTACACCATGATTCTCAACGTTGCACCATAAGTGAATCGATCCTGGCAAAATTTCCAACCTGCCCGCCGCTACAATGGTTACCCGCACACCTTCCTTGCCTTCGTACATATAGGCATCCTCAGCTCTTGATGCAGTAAAGATATCAAGTGCTTTTTTCTTTATAGTCTCACGTGGAATTGGAAACTGTTTTCTATGTTTGTCAAATACTATTCCCAGGTTCTCGGTGCCATAAGACTCGATTACGAACAATCTCCTTTGGTCAGGGAAGTGTATCTGCAGGTTCAAACGGTACCTTGACCCGACAAATTGTGTTATCTCATTAATCTTTTGGTAAGCCACAGCAGGGTTAATCTTTAAAGAATTTTCCAAGGCCTTTCGATTGTAGTCGATATTTGTTTTAAGATCCTCTATTAGAGACGAGAATGTATTGGTCATGGCAGCCTCAGCCTCCGCCACCACCACCACAACAACAATCCCTCCAATTTCATTATCATAAATAAGTAAGATTCATCTTAATATTGAGATACTTAGTTAATATATATTCGATTACAAGCCTTGGTATTTAGAGACACAGCATCTGAACGAGCCTCCAGCGTCCAAGACTATCAATTGACTTGCACAGATTTCATAAATGACATTAGTAAGGACTACAAGGACTGGGTCGACAGATATCAACTCAGTCCCCCAGAATCTGCAGAACGGAAAGAAAGGATCGACTCAGTTGCAATGACCACATCAGACTGGATTTCCAATTACGGTCTGAACATAAAGAAAGTCGATATTATCATGAATGACGGCATAAACAAAATGGCAGAATATACTGCCGGATACCCATTTGATTACGAGATTTCCGTGGGAGTTGCTAAGCGCTTCATAAAGCAGCAGTTACAAAAAATTGCCTTGACCGTTACAGCAGTTCCAAGACAAGGAAGAATGATCAGGATAGGAAACTATCAAAAGGGTCAGGTGTTCCTGATTAGTTCAGAAAATGAAATAAAGTACACTGCGAGTAATGAGAGTTTTGTAGGTGCAGACATTCTCAAGGACATGGTTGTACTGGAAACGACACCTTGCAAGCGTGGCGATCTCGTTTCCATTACGGTAGTTGTAGAAGAGATTCAAGATTCTTATGTGACCGAGAAAAGAGGATACACAACACTCGTCCTATTGAGTTAGCCACGTATTCTCAATTCACGATGAAGATGAGAACAGGAAATTGCTTCTGTTAAACAAATGGTTCACTTGTGATAGTAATACAGAAAGCAGCTAATAGTTCTCTCCGCCAACGCCCAATTAACATTCACTCATTTTTACAAGTAAAAAATTGTGCGAGTATTCCTCAGTACATTTTTCGATTTCAAGGCACCGAAAGGTTGTTAAATAGTCCACCATAAATCTCGTAGGATGCGACGGTCGTCCAGTTTGGTCTAGGACATCAGATTGCCAATCTGGTAACCCGGGTTCAAATCCCGGCCGTCGCATGTCTGTAATTATTTGAGGTAGCTGAGGTAGTTGACTCAAACCAATTCATTCATTCATTCATTTGTTCATTAGTTCATTCCTATTCAAAGCCTGTCTTGTTTGTATACTTCGAAATAATTCGGAAAGCATCTTCCAATTTTTCCCTTTTTGGTAACTGTATTGCAAAGATATCTTCAGACATTGAAGACGGATTAGTTGGCGACAGCAATATCAATGCACTGTCCAACATAACCTTGAAAAAAGCGACCATATCGTTGGCATGAAACAAAAAAGAGTCCTCAAAATCCGTGTCTAGTATCCTCATATTGATCTGAACAAAAACATCCCTTTCGTTATGGTATATGTCCAGATTCGTATCCACGGCCATTTTCCGGCCCGCAGCATAGTTCAAAAATTTCCTGAACCGTTCATTCCCCACTCCAATGCAAGGCGCCCTCCCGTTATTGAACTCGATAATTGAAGCCCCGCTGGTATGCAGATTCCTATAGAAATCGTCGTAACTTGAGTAGTTTTTCTTATTGCTCATTAGAAAGAGAAAAGGGGTACCACAATTAGAATAATCATTAATTAACGGTTTGCATTTACGGTTTCTCGGAAGTATTCTGTTAATTCAATATTATTCTGCATTCGTTCGTAAATATACTCATGTGCTTTACAGAGATAGAAGGGCATCTGGTTTAGCGAATTCATTAGGCTATAGTTGCTTCTATCCCATACTAGTTCAAGTTGAACTACGAAATCCGCATCCTTGCCACAGACGTTACAGGCGATTGATCCGTCAAGTTCGTAATCTTCGACATTATCTTGACCAGGCCACTCACCGAAATTTCCTTCTTTCAACACTGCTTGTAAGCAGTACCCACATAAAAGAGTTCTAATGCCTCCAGGGGAAACCTCAAATACGGCAAAACTTTAGTTAACGATCTTAACGCTTTCGAAAAAATTGCGGTTAAGGAAGCTCTATTGATCTTGCAAGCAAAGATGCTCGTTTGAGATCTTCATCAGAGATCTGACTATTTCTGTATTTTGAACTAAAATAAATTAAATCGATCAGTTTTGAATCATCCATATTTACATTCCTCACATGAGGCCCGACTTCTTTTTCGTTTGCATCAAATTGCCCTGGGCTATCAGACAGAATGAGGACCTTATTAACATCTGCTGAAAATTGGGACTTTGTAATGCCTTGGTTAATCTTTAGAGATTTCTCCTTGTTTAGCGCGACCGATACTGCAACCTTATCCCCTCGAGAATCGTGATACAAGACATCTACTAACTCTGCTGATGTTGTTCCACCTTCAGGCATATCAGGAGAACTTAAGGAACTCTCCGTGCATTGAACAAGATCTTGCACTGCGTTCTTAACTCTAACTTCTAATTCATGAATGTCTTTAGACATTCTTCTGATCTTAATGAAGTCTGAGACAGGGACCGACATAATGCTGCCTTTGATCCTCAACCCAGGAAACGCTGTTCTAATTGTTTCATCTAGTGCATGTTCGTCAATGCTTGCCGCATCACTTTTGCCAGCCAATTCTGTTGCATGGTAAAGGATATTTATCATGGAGCGAACGTTTCTAAAATCAGGAAATTCATCATAAATAATTTTGATCTTGCTAGACAGATCATACTCTGATTCTAGAGTAAATTCTCCGGTAGCATTGCCAGATCGCATATATTCAAGAACGATATCATTTATCTCGCTGAATGTGTTAGAACCTGCAAGATCGATCTTGTAATTTGCTTTCTCCAATCTGTCATACAAAGAGAGATTCTTTTTCCTTATTTCATCATATGATGCAGGTGTCATGATGAGCAGAATCATACTTGATGGAAGTACGTAGTTAATAGTGGCCTTGATAAACTCCATTGATTCGCCTTCTGAATCAAATTCGTCGAACTCAAATATTGTCAATTTGTTTAGGATTTTTTGATTTAGACTTATTATTGATGTGAGTAACTCCAACATATCACCTAATGAGACAATCGTTCTTGCCCAATCTTTTACTTCGTCGTTAAGTAGGTGATAGATTAATCCTTTCTCTAGCTCGGTGAAATTTTTGCCTAGGAGTTCGTTTAGCGTAGCTTCGTCTCTGATCTTGATTCTTCTTTGAAGTAAGAATCCGATCTTGTCTTCAAGTGATTCTCCCTTGATCTCAGATAGCAGGCCATGCTTGAATAATTTTTTAACAAGTTTTGCTCTTTCTCTGTCGTGTCGTGAAGCCATGATCAATCCGATCAACGTTGATCGTAACGACTCTAAATCTTCTTCCCTGAATCCATCCAGAATGGAAGATAATATAATGGTCTTGCTTCTAGGTGATATTTGCGAAAAATCAACATACGATATTACAGACTTTGCTGACATCTCTTCAACTGTTTGCAAATGAAGTGCAAGGTGAGTCTTGCCGGATCCAACGTCTTGAATTATTGTGACAACACGGAGGTCTTTCTCTGAAAGAGCCATTTTGGAGCATACATCGTGCATACAGGAAAGGATTGCGTTCTTTGCTTCCTTATGTCGTTCTCCACCCAGAATCGTTGAGTCTGAAAATCGTGGAGTAGGGCTGCTGTGATATGGATTACGCGTCAAGCCGTATGGATACATCTTAAATGCACCTCACGAATCCGTGTACCATTCCCCTTAACTGTATCCCTTCCTCGCCACCTGTGGAAAGCTCGTATTTGTCATAGTTGTTGGAAACTACTTCTTCAAATGAATGATAAAATTGCTCTCGAGAAATATTCATTCTTGAGCAAAGATCTTTGCGCAAGTTACACAGTTCTATCCATCCAATTGAAGTCGAAGTACTCGCTAATGCTTGATCTAGTTGCACTTTGAATTTGTCATAGTTGATCTCGATTGGCTTATCTTGTTCTTGAGAAATCGGAATATTTGGACCAATGTCTCTCTGTCCAGAACTTGCAAGAATCTTTATCTCTTCTGTTATACCTCTCACTTGTTTAGTAACGGTATCCAAACTCATATTAAGTGAGTTGAATCTGGTGTTCACTGAATCATTCACGGAATTCATTAATCTGTATAGGAGCGAAAATTTTTGATCTGTGCTCAGTAATTTCTGCAGATAGTGGTTCTTGTGCCAACAGTAAAATGAGTTGCCTTTCTTTTCGATAAATATTTCATGGGTTCTCACTAATTCCTGGAGTATTGAATCGAGCTCTTCTACCTCTTGAAATTCCCGCCTGAGATCTGTCTTTTTGATTCCTTCAATTCCCTTGGCTTCGATAGTGGCAACTATCTTCTCGATCGACATGACATTGAAGCTGATTTAGGAACGATATTTAAAGGAGAGAGTGATGAAATCTGACTGGTTTGAGTAATATAATTATACAGTTAAGAAATGCCATTTACTTGTAATGAGCAAGCGGGGGATGATGAATGAATACTCTGATCGATGAAGAAAGAACTAGGGTAACTGACCCAGCCTTTTCTGAATTTGCTCAAATCAAGAGCACATGCCTCCTGAAAACATGACTTTATGTATTACGTCTCAGCGTAGGCTCGTTTAAGGCCTTAAAGAAATAATGTAGGCGCATACCACCACCACCTCCCTCTTGATCTAGCAAAGGATTTAGCGTTTCCTAATTGATATCCTGTCTCAGAAGAGATTTGAATTGACCGAGGTTTTTTATCAAGTTGGTCTTTCTTACTACCCTTTATTGAATATCTTTACACACTGAGGAGGACATACATTTTCGCATGCCATACAGAATATACAATCCTTTTCTCTAATCATAAATGGTTTCTTTTCAGAGGCAGGATGTCCAGGAGTATCAAGCCATTCATAAACATTT
>JAATVP010000247.1 GCA_014523625.1 Nitrososphaerales archaeon TH5896 | reverse complement strand
GGCTTTTAAGTTAGAATTGATGTCGTGCTTGAAGTTATCTTTACGGTTCTCGCATTGATTGAAAGCCACCTTCCTACCGGCAAAGTATTAAGGAATAGATATTCAGTCGATACCACAATAAGAACGGTCGAACCATCAATATGGCGACTCCTGTGCCTCCTAAGATTCAAGATACTTTCTTCATCGCAGGATGCATATTATCTTTGTACTACTTCTTATTTTCACAATAAAACAAAATATATTGCCTACACTGGCAATACATTTTGGTGTAAGATCTATTCTCTAACTGATTGCTCATTTACATGATTCCAGCGCCACAGTAATTTCGTTTGGAGATTGGTATGCACCTATTCTTACCTGCGATAACACGTCGTTCTTACATAACATGTATGCCTCTGCAAACTCACCCGAGGTGTATCCCATATACGCGAACCCTATTCCTACCAGTGTTGACAACCCCACTATGATGACGACCGTAAGCATCAGTGCCCCATGGTTTGCAATTAAGCGTTTAGCTTCAGGTATATCTTGGTGCCCTACTTCTTGTTTTTTTACGTACATTAGTTTACTCATAATGTTCTATACATGAATGATGCTGAATAAGTTTTGTATATTCTGGTTATGATTAATAGAAAATTCTCCTTGTTAGAATAAAAGATTATGATTTATAATAACTCATTATTCGTATTGATATAAATAATGTGTATATATACATACACTATACACTATTATTAGCTATTATTTTCATCATCTATAATATTGATTTTATCAAAATTAGCTTTTTCTGTTGATGCTGCATTTGAGGCTACAAACCTTATAGCATCACCAACTACGGTAGCATTAGTAAGCAACTCGAGCTTCATTGCATAGCATTCTTTTGCTAATGCTAAAGCCTTTATCTTATCTCCCTTTATGTTCTCTGTGAGATTGTCCATGCTTCCTTTAGAACACTGTTCAAACCAGCAAGGCATTTCGCGTACTCCTCTGGAAGTGTTTATCAACATATCTCTTGATATTCTTTTTTGCCTGCTGCTTCAAATAATCAATATCCCTGCATATGTTGGATTTGTCTACCTTCAGTATTCTTACCTATCCTATCTCTGACTGATTAGTTTTTCCATTGCTCATTATTTCCAAAACTTTAGCTCTTCGCCATTCCCCTTGTTGCTGTTGCCTAGATGAGCTCATTTGATGCCGTACTCCATGCGTGTATTAAGTGGCTGTTGCATGTCATCAATTAACTTACATCATAGCTTTATTTATTACTAGTATTTAATTAATTCAGGACGGCTCCACGGATGCTACCTTTAGAACCTGTTATTTCCAGGACTTAAAAGTCGGAATTAGGTATCCAGCCAAGAATATCCCTTGGTACTCATAGTGTTCATTATCTGTATGAATATACTATAAAAAGTAGGAATGGACGTTAAACCACATTTTGAATTCTATCTGGTTACTCCATCACAGGATCCTAGCGCCGTAGCGATTTCGTCTGCAGATTCGTATGCGCCCATTCTTACCTGTGATAACATATCGTTCTTACATAACACATATGCCTCCGAAAAGTGGCCTGAGCGGTGTCCCATGTAAGCGAACCCAAATCCTATACGACGATGGTGATCGTAAGTATTAGCGTACTGGCCCTCTGTGGGTATTTCTTCCTTCTTGGCATCTGAATTACTTCCATCATAGCCTTTATTTCTAAATTTAGTTTTTATATTAGAATAATGATTAACCTGCATGGTTAGGAGATACTTCAGTTAGGATCAGGCAATGATTGGATTCTAGTTGAGATCTCTGAAGTAGGCTACGAAGGGGGCATAGTTCAGGCTGGTGGAATAGGTCTCGAAAAGAACTTTGACAAGCTGTTGGAGAGGATGCAGCCTGTGAATCTATTATAAAATATTTTCAAAATTTAACAAAGAAACCACATTCTGCTTCAGCCAAATGCTGGCAAGACTTTAAAGTGTGTTCAAAAAGCAACCCACTTGTTACCGGTATCCACAGCCTTTTTTCTAATGCTGGTCGACAATTCCGTAGGCATACTGTTCTTGCTATGAAGTGGCTGTCAAGTTACTTATTTTCTTTAGGATGTAGGAGAGTCCGATCCTGGTTTCATTATTTTCATTTCTCTCCACGCCCAGGAAACTAATTCCCAATTCTTTAGGCAGCTTGACTCCTCTAGGTAACATTTGTGACAATTTCTGAAAGAATGATTCGGTCTCATGAGATACCTCAATAGGTAGAATACGCCTAATATCATCCAAATATGGTTTCAAAACGTCCTCCGAAGACCATTCTGTTACCCATCGGCCTACTACCATGTTAGGTGTTACCATACGAAGTTCGTCATGAAAAGGCGTTGGATCATCAAATCTAAACAATCTGTCGGTTATGCTAACATCAGATCTACCTTGAAGCATATTAGCAAAGGAATATCTCATATCAAATAGACCATCCTCGTACTCAAAGTAAAATATTTGTGCACGAGGTGTAACTGCTGAATCAGACACCAACATCCCTTCCCATGTGCCTTTCATCTCGCTTTCACTAGGGGGATGACTGAGATCGTTGGAGTTGAATAGGGTCATGAGATCCACTTCCGTCATAAAATCAACATCGTAAATTCTAGACATGCTAAAGTTGAATAATTCGCGTCCTTTTCCGAACTGACCCATGAAGGCTTTCCCGAGAATTGTGTTTTCATCTACCATCTTTAATAAATCATAAGCTTGAGAATATGGAAAATCCTCATATTCTAAGTGTATCACCTTACCGAACCCTTTTACCTCCGTTTCTACGGCAATGCTTTTTGCATCGACAAGTTGTGGTTCGAAAGGATGTGTGATACCTCTGTATTTAGTCTCATCCACCTTCCAGAATTTCTTGTAAAATCCACCAAAATACCTTAATACATTAGTCAAAATATCATTGTCGATCCCATAGAAGCCTTTCCAGTACAAGTCGTTATAGATAAGAAGTTTTTTAGGATCAAAACGCCAGTTCTTCCCCACTATTGGGTTTGTCTCATTTGAGTTGGCTAGTTTTGAAAAGAGCTTGGAATCATGGTCAGTACTGGCAAACATCTCACCTATAGCCTCTGTTTTACAAAACCTTGGTTGCGTAACATTGCAGGTATTTCCCAACGAACTTACAGGTTCCGGAAATGAGCTCCAGTTCTTACTAATTTTGTTCGCTGTAATGGTCGCAAGAGCCATAACTGTTAGCTGAGGGTTGACTCCTATGGCAGTAGGAAAAACACTGGCGTCACATACGTACAGATTTCTGAAGCCAAACACCTTACAATCCGAATTTACGACACATTCTTTCTCATTATCTCCCATTCTATTTCCTCCTTGGGGATGAGCAGAACCAACAAGTAACCCGTTGGGGTTATTCCTTACCGAGCCCTTGATTTTCGGAATATCAGCCTTATTCTTGACCTCTGGAATGTCCATATGGGATGTGATGACGCTTGTTGCACCCGCGTCAAACCACATTTTTGCTACAATGGCCATCCCCCTTGCCATATCTTTGACAGTTCCGGCTGATAGATTGTAATCCAATTTTGGATTTGCGCCGTACGATATCAAGACTGTACCAGTAGGCTCATCTCTAGTCATTACTCCAGCCATCGTATACCTGTTAAATTCAGACATTAGCCTCTTATGATCTGCACCAAAGACAGGAATTGCAATAGCCATTTGGAATACCGGCAGGAATATACTTTCAATTAAAAAACCTCCATTCTTCACATTGTTAGTGACCCCAAACTGATGACATGTATAAGACATAGGAATTCCCCTATTACCATAAATATCCTCTTCAAAATGTCCAATGACAAAAGGTGCTGGATGCAACGCTACCCCTTTTCCAACATTCTCCCCGCCTATGACTGATTTATGCAATAAATTTGACGATGCAATGGATCCTGCAGAGACAACTACTACCTTTGAGTTAACACGGATTCTGTGGATCTCCCTTCCATCGATATCTATAAAGGTTCCATCTATCCCTGTGGCGACCCCGTTGTTGTCATGCGTGATTCTATCCACTTGACAATTACAGAAAACTTTGTATTCTAACTTTTCATCGTTCAAGGCATCATGAATATATGTCACTAACATACTTTGTTTTGTGTTGTAATGGCAGCCGATATGACAAAATCCACATTTCACACATGAGTGTAATTCGGGGTCAGAGAAGGATTGACCACAGTTTCTAGTATTCTTCCCATGCTTGATAGGATTTCCATCGATACGAAATCTATTACAGGCATCTCTGAGCTTCCTTGCATTGATGTTAAGTTCATCCTCCGTGACCTCCGTGACATGTATTCGTTTTGAAACTTCGTTATTGGCCTCATCCCATTCATTTTTTGAAATTGACACTCCTTTCTCGTTCCACTGATCTATAACAAGATCAGGAATCCTAAAACATACTGCATCGTTGATAACTGTTGAACCACCAAGGCAGCAACCTTGAGCAACTGCAATGCGTAAGCTAGACGTGAAGTTCGCACCAGCATTTTTCCACAATAGCGGAAGCATATCAGCCTCTCTTTGATTCATCGATTCTCCATCATGATACCCTCCTTTTTCAAGTAGGACAACGGATTTGCCTTGCTCTGCTAATTTGGTCGCTATAATTGCTCCAGCTGCACCCGAGCCTATAACGCAAACGTCTGTACTGTAAACAATATCACCTGTGATCACCTTGTATGTCTCGGCACGTTTTTCAAATCTCTCAGCACCATAAACACAGTTAGTCATTTGTGTTATTCTCCCATGATAGTTTATGGCTGTGACTTTGTTCTCTCCATGGATATCTTGGAACCTGTGGCCCGTCATATCCTATCTTATTCCAGATATATTCTCTAGTGTATAGAGACCATCCGTTAATAGAGCTCACCAAAAGCCTAAGTATCCGTATTGTATCTTCAGGCTGAAACCGGATGACGTCCCCCAACCTTCCAAATGCAGCAATTACCCTCTCGTTGTTACCGGCATAAGGATCAGGAGGAAGAGGTATTACTGGACGTTTCTCAAATGAGTCTATAGTAATATCAAAAGTAAGTCTCTCAATGTCAGAGACGTCGATTCCCTTTCTAATTTCAGTCGTATATACAATTTGACCTTGTTGGTTCCTTACTATCAGATAGATATCCGGTTTTCCCTGTAGCCAACCTTCATCTTGAAATTGCTTAGAATCAAAAGAGATTTGAAATGTTCCATCGTCATCTACCCATTTGCTATCAAGTAAATCATCATTACGATCTTCTAACCATTTCTGATCACTATCCATAGCCTGTACCTTCACACCGGTTACAGGTTTTTTCTGGGAATCTTTAATTGTCCCCCTTAAGACATAAGTGGGCATAAAGTCTGTATAATCGGGCACTTATTAAGGATTTATCTGACATCCTATATCACAATATCCAACCTCTTTGCCTGGATGTATCTCTTTTATGATCAACCCGCTATTTTCAATTTGATTCTGAACCATATATTGATTCACTTAGCCTCACGTCGAGCGGTCTTGACTTTCCATCATAAATCGAGCCTGAGATTGCCCCAGATTCTCCAAATTGACATATGCGAGTATTAGAATATCTAGTTTTGAAACATAAAACCAATTTATTCTTTTACCAATACAGAATTTGCAGACCCAGGACTAACAAATATTTTAGATACAGCCGCATAATATTCTTTACCTGCAAACTTGATGTCTTTCTCCTTTGAATATCGCATTGTTCTCAAAAGAGCAAAGTTGATACATTTTGGATTTTATATCATTTCCTTATTTTGTTGCATTTGTTACCATCAGGCGTATGAACTTTTTTCCTTATAGCCTCAATGTCGACTCTAGAGCTATCCAATTTGCATACTATGAATACGAGCTTTATCATTTGAACATTACGATGGTAACTAAATATCTTCATAGTAATTTCTGAGTGTAAATGTATGTCTTTGAAATTAAAATATTTGCGAGAGTTTTCTAAAAAAGGGACTAAACATAGAGTCGATATGTCTACGCGATTTGGTACCAAATTTAATGGGAGCATTATTCAAAAATGGAATATATTCCCATTTCCACAATTTATGATTGTTGTCACGTTCTGCCATGGCATGATTGGATGTATTAATAAAAAGGATAGGATAATTGTAATTCGAAAAATAATGCTTTACCCTTATCTCTGGTGGATCAGAATTATCATGAATTGTATCTTCTTCTATGCCGTAATCGGAACTGTATATATTAGTAAATTGAAAAAGCTTCTCATTTTTTTTCATGGCTTCATTATGCATCTTTATTTTGAATGATTCAACATCTATTTTTCTTCCGTAAAAAAAGAGTCTGAATGTTTCATATACCTGATTTACCAACCCATGCCGCCTAAGTTGTTCGTTCTCAAATAAAAGAGAAACTTCTAGTACGTTCGGTTCTATCTCAGAACAATGCACTTCCCTTAGGAAATTTTGCAATGAATCTATGGATGGTTGATATATAACTGGGATTATCTTGCTCGTTGCAATCACTTCTGCATTTAATTGAGTATCTTCAACTTGAACATCAAATAAATCTCTTGGAATCTTTCGAGAATTCGATGACAATTCGTCGATGATATATTTGCGAATTTTTTCGATACTGTTTGAAAACCCTTCTTCCTTGTTTGGGTCATTGTTCTCGTTTGTATTTTTATCACGTTCTATCCATTCCCAGATCCAATAGTCTTGATCCAATGTGAACACCCTTCGTGTATCTGCAGATCTTGCCTGCTCTGGCGAGTCCTTTCGTACATTCGATACCTTATATGGTTCTTCGTAGACTTCTGATATATTTGAAACATCAATTCCTAGCATGTAATACAGCTCCACAGGCTTATCTCCCATATATTCACTATTCCGACTTGTCTTGCTCCTAAGTACGATCCTAGTTTTCCCATCCTCCAATTTTCCTACAACAGTTAGACTACAGTTGTCCCAGTCCACTATTACTAATTGGTCTCTCCATTCGACCTTTCTTGATCCGCCACTTTCTACAACATCATACTTGTTCATTTTTTGTGAAAACCAGAAGTGGATTTTGTGTATCAAGACATAGATCACTTTTTCGCCTTAATAATAAAGGTTATTACCTAACTTATCGTCCTGTCACTCTCTCTTTTTGGCTCATGATTGATAATTGGTTCTGTAGGTAGCAGAACAATTTCGGGTCATTTAAATTTCAGCGGCAAAACTTAAGAATTGTCAGGAAAGATGTTCATAATGCCGAGCACACAAACACAAACGTCATCAAACTCACGACACTGGGTTCCATTTATAGTGGCATAGCATAAGATTTTGATGTACGACACTATACATTATTTTCGGTCTCGAGCTATGGCTTACAAGATAAGTATGCAGTGCAGAATATCAAACCTGATCTTTTGCTCTGACAAACCCTAGCCTGCAAGTTCGAATCGAATGACTATTATCTTTGATAGTGGTGACGAAAGCTGGGTTCCGTTATCAGAAAACATAGCTATAATTTTCTTTTTAAGGCCCAAGGGGGTTTGACAAGACTTTAAAGTGATTTCAAAGATTTACGAAGATACCTAATCAACAGGGCCTGAATCCCTGCCTAGTCAGGATTATATGTAAGTAACCTTTTCCTCCTAAGATGTCATATTTGCTTCGAAGCATGCTGATTGACTATTTTGCTTTGTACAAAGCAGATCGGAATCTATGCGGATATGTACCTATATACTTATATACTTACATGTATACTTTTTTGTATCAAATAGTCCTATTTGAGGCCTAATATACAGTTAGCCTACGCCTGTACACGGCCATGTATGTCGAAGAGCCAGCCATTAACGTAACGATCTTTATTTCTAGTACAAATACCCTCGATGTGTTGTGAAATGTGCTGATGATATTCATCGTAGAATGGCTTAGCTTGCTGTACTTCGTAAGCACAATCTCTAAATTTATTCATATCAATATATTTGCGATTATATTCTGCTATAACTAAACTAGGATATTTCCCACATATTTCGTACATTCTGTATGCAATCTCTTTAGAAAGAGTACGAGTATCCGAATCATTCACGATATTAAATTGAGATCTCTTACATCCAGAAGGAAGTTTGGACTCTTCTCTTATTTTGATTTTATCGGGTCTGTTTGCACCATTATTTGGACAAGTAACTAGTATTTTATCAACAGTGTTACAAGTATTTTCCTTATTTACTGTCAAATTACTGACAAGATTCGGATAACTCGCAACTACTATAAAAGTAATATTAGACGTAGTATTAAGTTAACGAAAGTAATAAAATCTACTTTAGTGGATCTGAAATAGGCTTAAAGCTTGAGTATCTTTTGATTTTTAGTACGTCATATGTACTGTTAATACTTCTACCTTTTATTGCCAATTATAGTCACACGCAACTCGTAATGTTCCCTGGCATAAGTGCTTCTAAATGCATACGCAAGTCTCCTCCGGAAGTGATTTACCCGTGTAGATGCACGTATTACAAGAATTAATTCGTCTGCCTTCAATATTAATTTAGATACCTTTTTAGAAAATCGAGCTACGTTCAGTCTATTATATGGGATTGAGAGTACCAGACTCAATTGATATCTTCAGATTAAGGCCAGTGATCGTATCACGGTAGCCGACATCACTATCTAAAGGGCAATTTAAGTAGATGTCGCCGTGAACTAGAGAAAATGTTATAAGTATATCCATTGTATGCTATTATGTGATATAAATTAACTTCCAGTAGAACCGCAGAACTGAATTACAAAATCGAGACAATTATCACGATTGGTACTAACGATCTTGCTTATTCTAGCTATTCTATTATCGGGCGTTTCAGACAGATATTTAACTATATATTATCGGGCGTTTCATTTTGGCTGATCGAATGTAGTTCGTGGCAGAAGTCTTTTTGCAATATGGTATGGGGAGGTAGTTGTTGACCGAAATAGAAGGAAGAAATCATTTTTCGGGTGTAAAAATGATAACTTGAGACTAATGGCCATGAAGATGGCAGGAGAAAGATCTTTATCAAGTTGAGGATGATAGATGCAAATCTGAACAATTCATGTACCAGCGGGATTACTAAACTCAAGATTGTGCTTTTAGCAATTGTAGCATTAACCATATTTTCCACAGAATCGACGACAACTGAATTATTTATCATGAATTTACATGGATCTAGTGATGAAGGTTCTCAAGATGGATTTAGTGATGAAGGTTCTCAAGATGGATTTAGTGATGAAGGTTCTCAAGATGGATCTAGTGATGAAGGTTCTCAAGATGGATCTAGTGATGAAGGTGATGGAGACGATTCAGATGGTGATGGTTTAGCTGATGCGGAAGATGAGTGTCCTAATGATCCAACCAATGCTTGCAATCAGGATACAGATGGTGATGGTTTAGTTGATGCGGTGGATAATTGTCCTGATATAGCTAATTCAGGACAGGAAGATGCCGATGGTGATGGTCTAGGTGATACCTGTGATGAAACCGATGACTCGGATGCTGATGGTGATGGAGTAATTGGTGAAAACGATAATTGTCCTGATATAGCTAATTCAGGACAGGAAGATGCCGATGGTGATGGTCTAGGTGATATTTGTGACCCTGCACCTGATATTTCAGACCCTTCAACACTTAAAGTTGAAATTAATCAAAATGAGAAGAAATCAATTTCGCCTTCCTTAACTCCGGGATGTCGGATTAAGGAATTTCATCTAGAAACTAGGATTGGGACTGCGATTAGCACTGATGGTAGCACAATAGAGTACACCCCTAAGGCAGATGTAGCTGGAAACGATAAGTTTAGGTATATTGAAATATGTACTATAGTTGGATAAGAAGTTGTAGTGTAAAAAGGCTAATACTATATCATAAGAGCAGGTTTCTTTCTGTCTCGATGGCAACATCTATGATATTACTTGGTCTCTGCGTCACAAGCCTAGGACTTGTTGGTAGCATCGTCCCAGTAGCAACTCCAACATCAGCAACACCCGACACGACGCAATCCTCTAAAACTATCTCGGTAATAATAAATGCCAATCCTATAGCAATTGACCCTTCTCCAGTAGTGACATGTAACAACACACAGGTGACAATAACATTAATGGGCTCCGATGCTGATGGAGACGATCTGACATATGAAATTGATACCGATCCTGAAAATGGTAACCTTACCTATCAAAGCGAAGGGGCAGCAGATGTTACTTATGCCCCATCGCTTGATTTCGTGGGTGATGATTACTTTACATATTTTGTAGATGATGGCAAAGCGCCTAGTGAAAATGTAGGTATGGTTGACATTAAGGTAGACGAATGTTTACCCCCAAGTGAGGAGCCTCCCATCGCGGTGAAGGATATAGAAGTAAAAACTTGTGAGGAAACACCTCTCGATCAGGATCTTCGAAAGTATTATGATGCCGGGAGTGCTTTAACTTTCGTGGATGTCTCTAACCCTGGGAGTGGTACACTTGTTGATGCATCTGAAGGGGATGGGAGCTTAACTTATATTCCTCAAAGCGCGGGTAGAGATTCTTTTAATTATACGGTAAGTAGTGGGAAAGGAAAAAGTAGCACGGGTACCGTGTATTTGACCGTACTAGATCATTCCTGTGTGCAAGTGTCCGCTAAAACTCCGGGTGGAAATGAACAAACAGTTTACGCTGGAGAGGATCTGGAATTAAGAATGGCTGATCAGGAATCAGTTATTTATATTAGCTTTGAGCCTTTGTCTGGTTGTAAAATCGGACAAGGTTCATTGGAACCTTCGGTGAATGCACCTGAAGCGGGTAATGGAGCAAGTGCAAGTGCTAGTGCGGGTAATGGTGCAAGTGCTAGTGCGGGGAATTGGGGAGGGGGAGCTACGGATTTCGAGTACACGATGTCAAACGATATTAGTAATGAACAACTCGAGTATAATCTGCCGGTAAGGTGTAGTGCCCCTTGAGATTCGGGATGGATATGAAGGTAACTAATTCTTTCACTAAAATATCTCTTTGCTTCATGATTTTTTTCCTAGTGGTCAATATAGCTCAGGCAGTGCAAGCTCAAACAGATCAGAATAAGGGTATAGAAGGTGTTATAACGATAACAAGAGAAGTCGAAGAAGATTCCGATGGTGATACTCCTGAGCCACCTCTTCCATCACCACAGTCGATGCCAAGTACCGGTCTAATTTCTTATAATAAAACAGAGAGCATTAATACCGACGCTGGTGGAGAAAAAATACCGTTTCAATACATCGTTGTGTTCGATGATGCCATTGTAAATAATATCACTTCATTACAAGACGCTTTCCAGGGGTTAAATGAAATAGTTGAAAATATTGGTGCGGAAATCATATTTACATACAACAGTACGCTGGCAGGCTTTGCATTCAAAGCACCAAACCAACTTATTGTTGATCAGCTACTCCCCCTTCTTAGGATTGATCCTCGTGTTAAGTATGTAGAGCAGGATCAAACGGTTGTTCCGTTCTCAGAATTGGTACCAAGTAATTTGTATAGAGTAGAAGCTGTTCCATTACATATTGACTCCGAAGGTCCTATGCCAAATATTAATTCAGATATCGCTGTGATAGATACTGGGATCGACCTTGATCATCCAGACCTGAATATTTATGCAAACACAACTACGATAATTCCTCAGGAGGAGGCTTCTAGTGACTCCTCGTTGACTGCCAGTAATATAGATACGGAGAAAGTGCATCAAAGCCTAAATGACGCTTCAGCGAACACACCTAAGCTTTATCCCCCGTTTTCTCCCTATCCGTCTACATCAGGTGATGACAACTGCGGTCACGGTACTCATGTCTCAGGCATAATTGCAGCTAAACGCAATTCATTAGGAGTAGTCGGGATAGCGCCAGGCGCAAACCTTTGGTCTATTAAAGTGCTAGAACTGAATCCGATTACTGGAAAGTGCGAAGGTTCCATATCTTCTGTAATAAGTGCAATTGCATATGTTACTAGGAACGCAGATAAGATAGATGTCACAAATTTAAGTTTAGGATGCAAGTGTAATTCGTCTGCATTGGATGAGGCGATAAGAGAATCTATACAAGCAAATGTCGTGTACGTCGTAGCAGCGGGGAATCTTCATGAAGATGCAGCCCTGTTCTCGCCGGCAAATAATAGCGAAGTGATAACTGTATCAGCAATTGCCGATAGGGACGGTAAGTGTGGTTCACAAGACTCTCCTATATATGCCGATGCCGGAAATTTTTCAGATTTCTTAAGCGATGATTCATTTGCTAGCTTTAGTAACTATGGGCCAGTCGTCGACCTTGCCTCACCGGGGGTGAAAATAAACTCAACCTATTTGAATGGATCGTATGCAACGATGGGCGGTACCAGCGCTGCGGCCCCTCATGTGACGGGTGCTGTTGCGCTCATTAAGTCAATGACACCAAGCATGTCTCCTTCCGAAATTCGTCTAGAGCTTGAGCGTGCAGGTTCTACCCCAGATACCGTATGCAACGGCCAAGGCCATGGTTATTTTAGCAATGATACAGACGTTAATGCAGAACCATTGTTGTACTTAGGAGATTTCACCTCCAGAGAGGACCTTCGGGTTACATTTGATACATTTATTGAACCTGGATCTCAAAATGGAACCTTTGGTGTATATAAAGAGCACGGATCTAATAAATTTAAACCCGAGGATGAAATTGACTGTTGAATATGTGGGTTTAACCCAAAAACCACTGGAAGACGAGTTTGGAAATATCCAGTTTCTCACAAATTCAGGTGGAAAATTCACAGTAATGGATAAACAAGGCATTCCTGTTAATGTAACATACGAATTAGAACCCTTTAATGCAGCAATTTCAGCAGATCAAGCAATTAATAGTCTTCGGTCATACACATTTGAGATCTATAGTATCAGTGGAAATTTAGAACCAGGAAATTATGTTCTGAATTATAGTATAATAGATAATTTATCGGGGAAAAAATTACAGGCATCTAGAGATTTTGTAATCGAAGGAGCCCAAGTTGCAAATGGCACATCTACTATTCCAGGTTCAAGCTAACTATACGCACAGTGTAGGGACTGATGAAATCAGTTTCGTCCATTCTTTGTATTCATTGTTATAATAAGTACAGATGATATGATGGATACATGATGTGTCCATTTCCAGGCCGTCACATCTATTCCTAAAGATCATTTATCGTAACTAATTCAAGATTAGTTATGAATTTGTTTGATCTTTCATCATCCCGAGTAAAGTCTAACGATTAGTTACATCCATTGTTATACAATAGAAATACCAATGGTCTATTAACAGACTTCATGTTGGAGGAAATGTTACAAAATTAATCTAATTACTATTCACTGGACCTCCTCGGATAATTCAATGGAATATATAACCTGTCATTGTCATCAAAGTGTCATTGGATCTGAAGAATCGTAAGAAGACACATTGTCTTAAATTAATGTAATCTTTACTGAAAGCTCCATATCGTAGCGCATCACGTTCTGAACTAACTAAATTCAAGAATAAAATAGAGTGGGCTTAATGTTTTATTGACTGGTGTGATGTGGTACTCCGCATTATATCATAGCCCTTTCTGTCGCAATTTAAGAACCGAAAACCCTTCTGCTAGAAGAGCATCAATGTCTCCTGAGGCGGTCATGCTAGCCCGAAATATTTCAATCTCGTCCAGTGTCCACATTGATGTTCTGAGCAATAACCAGTACTAGGTTACCTTGATTTCAAAAATATATATATGAATTTTTAATATAGAATACTGGTATTTACTATATTATCAACACATTATCCACACCATATCCTATTAAGTAATCGTTTCTTGATAGATTAGTGAACATCAGTCGTCATGTTACTTCCTAATTATTAGGATACAGCTTCCTAATCGTGATTTCCGAGTAAAATACTGCTGAATCAGGCCAGTATAGTAGCAATTAATGAAGGAATCGCACTACTCCACCTCCTCTGTCTTTAATCGCCCCCCTTGAAAATATGACTTCATCATCTTAGAGCGAAACATTCGAATGGAACATATCGAATCCGGCGTTGCCTTTTAGATTTTGATGAGATCAAGGATCTTATCCTCAAGTGCATAATGCAACGCTTAACAAGCCTTGCCACTTTATCAAATGAATGTTCTTATACTTCTTCGGGAGTATAGATTAGGTTGTTGACACAAATCTCCCTAATTGAGGCGG
>JAATVP010000246.1 GCA_014523625.1 Nitrososphaerales archaeon TH5896 | reverse complement strand
TGATATTGGCATTTGCTGTATCATCGATGCTCCTTTGCATCAGCCAGACAGTTGCTATTACACTTGATATAAAGCAATTAGTCGTTTCAAGACCACCCTCCATAGATCCAAACTACCCCGCTAGCAATTCTATGGCACACAGACAATTAACTCCTATACAACTTATCATTCATCTCTATGGGTTTCTTGTCCCTCAAGTTACTGCCATTGCTATCGCAGAAATAGTTGGTGTTGCATTTTTCCTTCGTTATTTTAAGGATCAGATAGGACGAGCAATATTTTGGACAATTATAATTTTACCACCTGTACTTTTTTTAACTGGGGTATTTGGTCCTCAATTTTTAAAGTCAACTGGAAGTTATATGGTATATATGGAGTCCCAGTTCCTTATCTTTAGGGTAATAGGTACCGCAGGATGGGTTGCAGCTGATTTTGTAATAGCTTATGCATTTATTTTAGTAGCAAGAACACTTGGACGGCAAATTCCCTCTTCTCGTATTAAGATCATTAACTATTTGATTATAGCAGCAGTGGCAACCATTTTAATTTCTCCAACGACCAATAACTGGATAACCAACAATTCTTATCCACCCTTTGGTGCAATCCAACGTGCCTTTCTTGTGTTTGCTTCTTTTCTCTTTAGCTTAGGAATATACTCTGTCGCGCTGTCAGTGGCCCAAGATGCAGAATTGCGTCAATTAGCCAGAAAATATGTAAAGGAGTATTCTCTGCTAGATACTTTAGGTAATGCACAAGAGAACGCAGAGATTATGCGAAAGCTTGTAAAATTAATCCACCAACACGCAGATGCTATGGAAAAAGAAACAGCAGTAGAATCTCCAATGTTAGATGATAACGAAGTTAGACATTATATAGACTTGGTAATTACGGAGACTAGAGGAAAAAAGGATGACAGAACAGTCGGCGCCTAGCTTTAAGCTTAGTGGCTAATGCTTGATCATATTCCAAAATAAGGGCGGAGGACTGTCTCCAGTTCTGGCTCTAACTACATGATTTAAGACACGCGTCGGCCGTTTGGCTGGCATCACGCTTTTTCAAACTACTAGATATCTGAAGGAGTTAGAAGGCGTAGGATTGCTTGAAATGATAGATTTCAAACCCCGCTCTTACTATGAAATCACAGAATAGGGGCTCCGGCGTCTTGAGTTATTCATCGCGTTAGGAGACGATTTAAGGGCCACTTATTGAAGTTACTTAATTCAATATCGGCTAAAGTTACTAGTTAGAGTGTACCGCTTTTACACAAGTGATATCGCTTGTGATATTATGCGATTAAAGGCTTATGACGTTAACATAGAGCATTTAATGCAAGATAACTCGCAAACAATAAGTATTCAGTTAATGAATAATAACAAATAAAATGGTTGATCGCAATGTAACAATAAATGGTTCCAATATAAGGTACAGAGAATTTGGAAATAGTAGCGGAACCCCTAAGCATCTTTTGTTTCTTCACGGCATCGGATCTTCATCGGATAGATGGATCGATATTCCTGTCGCGTTCTCAAAGCATTACCACACGGTTGCCGTTGATCTAATAGGTTTCGGCGGAAGCGACTGTCCTGACCTTGATTATACAATAAATGCTTTTAGGAAATTTGTTTTGGATTTCATGAGTTCCATTCAAATTGACGATGGTAAGACAACCATAATAGGCCACTCTCTTGGAGGTTACATTGCAGCTGAAATTGCAATTGAAAATAGGAGCGTGGTAAACAGTTTAGTGTTAATAGATTCATCGGGGATGCTTGATAGACCTACTCCTTTACTAAATGAGTATCTTGCAGCCGCTATCAGTGCATCCCCTGAAAAAGTAAAGAGGGTATTTGAACAATTAGTTGCTCAGTCTTGGAGGGTCTTTCCAATACTAGTTGACGTTTTTATAAATAGGATCAATAGACCAGGAGCAAAGCATGCCTTTGAGTCAGCGTTTATCAATAGTACAAATACAAAGATTGGCCTAAAGAGATTAGAAGGAATTCAGGATGTGTCCACCCTAATTATATGGGGCAAAAATGACAATTTGATACCACTTGAGCATTCTAAATTGTTTGAACAAGCAATAAGGAATTCCTCGCTGGAAATAGTAGAAGATGCCGGGCATGCCCCATTTGCCGAGAAACCCGCGATTGTTACCGAAATATTGCATGAATTCTTTAGATCTGAGTAATTACGATGCATCTATATAAAACGCATGGGCTGAAAGAAGGCGAAAGGTCGGTATCATCATCATGAGCAGAGATGTATTCGGAATTCATCATGTTACGGCAATAACTAGTGATCCGCAGAGAAATATCGATTTTTACACTGGAACTTTAGGACTAAGATTTGTAAAATTAACGGTAAATCAAGATGACCCGACTTCATACCATCTTTATTACGGAGATGAGCTTGGACGGCCAGGGACTATTCTTACTTTCTTTCATTGGCCCAATATTCCTAGGGGACATCGGGGAACGAGCCAAGTGGTCGCCACTGCCTTTTTGGTTCCTGAAGGATCCATAAATTACTGGATGAATAGATTAATGAAAAATCAGATAGAATTTCATGGTCCATCTACGCGTTTTGATGACGAACAGGTATTATCTCTGCACGATCCAGATGGGTTAGAATTGGAAATTGTCGCACATAGGTCTGCAGATGATCGGAGCTCAAACATTTGGAAGGAAGGTCCAATACCAACACAGCACGCCGTTCAGGGATTTTATTCAGTAACTCTGTCAGAGGAAGGGTACGAACGTACTCTGTTTTGACCAATGAATTGGGATTTGTTCCTACTCGTCAGGACGGAAGCCGGTATCGCTATGAAATTCCTACTGCCAAATCATCTTCCTCCGCCAAAGTCGACAATGAGGAAGGGGGATTGAAAGGCGGAGCAAAAATCGTTGATGTTCTTTGTCTACCGTATACACAACAGGGAGTTATAGGAATTGGTTCAGTACATCATGTAGCCTATCGTACACCTACAGACGCTCAACAACAACTGGTTCGCCGCAAATTGGTTAGAGCAAGATTGAACGCAACTCCTGTAATTGACCGGTTCTACTTTCATTCTGTATATTTCCGTGAATCTGGGGGTGTCCTTTTCGAAATCGCCACAAATCCTCCTGGATTTACTGTCGATGAAAAGGCTGATGAGCTTGGCACTCACTTGGTGCTTCCTCCATGGCTTGAATCTGTTCGCGGCGACCTTGAGAAAATTTTACCCCCAATTGTCCACCCAAAAAAGGGAATAAAGACTAGCAGTAGCGGGAGTATTAATGGAGTTACTCATTCATAACGGAATCATTGGACAGGATAGATGAAAGAAAAAGACCAACTGGGATTTATTCATCAATTTATTCCATCAGTGCATCACAAGCCAGGTAGATCGATGACTCTACTATTATTGCATGGAACTGGAGGGGATGAGAATGATCTAATTCCAATAGCCCGGATAATAGATACTGCAGGAGCCTCGATTCTAAGTCCTCGTGGCAAGGTACTCGAGAATGGTATGCCAAGGTTTTTCCGTAGGTTATCAGAAGGAGTCTTTGATATAGAAGATTTGAAATTTCGTACTTACGAACTAGCGGATTTCTTGCAGAATGCATCAAAGTTCTACAAGTTTGATCCAGAAGAGACTATTGCAGTAGGGTATTCAAACGGTGCTAACATTGCTGCGAGCTTGCTATTGCTAAGACCCGAGGCACTCGCCGGAGCTGTTCTGTTTAGAGCTATGGTTCCATTTGAACCCGAATCAGTTCCCAACCTATCAGGTAAGCACATATTCATGTCTGCTGGTCTACACGATCCCATCATACCAAGCCGCGGAACAAAAGATCTATTTAATTTACTAAGGAAAACCGGATCGAATGTTTCATTGAAATGGCAAAATAGCGGACATCAACTAACCCAAAGTGATGTGAGTGAGGCCAGAGAATGGCTATCAGCATCTTTCGCTGCATGAAATCCTATATTGAGAATTCGATGTATGGATTGAATTTTTTTTATGACCTTCAAGGGTCCTCCTTTGATATGATGGTTAATCTGTCCTATTAACTTTCAAATCCTTCAACTAATCTTAAGAGATATTTTATTCTCTTCGTAGGAACAGTACCAACTCTTAATCAACTGTGCAATCTACCAATTAACGGATTAGTATCATGCAACCAATATACCTGATTTACATTGAGGTTGAGGCAATAGAATGAGAATGCATTGCTACATCATCCTCGTCAAGAGATTCCAATAACCTTCTGTTACCGATTAGAGTATAACCGATCATTGAAGTTGAATGCGGGTAAATGAGACTTGAGATCTTTGGAATAGTTTCTATAAATTCGTAGTTTATGCAAAGAGCGTAATCGTTATTTTGGATTCCAATCCTGCATTTTGAAGTTCTATCAAGACGCTGCCCTTCATTTACACCTAGAGTAACAACTGAAATCTAGAATGGAAGTTGCCAAATTGGATCCCATCTAGATTCGTCCTCCTCAAGTGGCAATTTATCATTTGAAACAGCTCTCATCATGTTCCTCTCATCGCGACTATTTCTCGCCTTCTGGCGGCATATGATAGGAACGAAAGGATAGAATTTGTCAAGCTCATAATCATAGATCAAATAGTAAGGCTGATGTTTGCTTCCTTTTTTTCCAAATTCGAAAACAGCAGACTTTAATAGGATCATAGCTCCTTCTTGCTCCAACATCTCACTCACCACAGATACGCATGCTACACTGTCTTCTATCGACCTCACATCAATCACTAACCAGAGGAGGTCATAATACTCGTCAATACTAACGTCATATAACAGCTTTAAGTCAGTTTTTTTACTCGCTTCCAATAAATTTTCAATGGATAGTTTGAGCTCATCGAAGCTAATATCAACAGCAGTTTTCTTGATACATATACCAGATCTTCCGGTATATATCAAATTGAGCCTCGTTTCTAGGCTGATATATGCTGAAGATAATACAAATATTGCATCTGAATCAGAATTAGCTTTTCGACTATCACCACCAATACTATCTATGAATCTTTTGAAAAATGTCATTTAGTGTCATCCTCATACTAATCATATCAAATATGCATTAATATACTAATAATTAAAGTGACATCAGTTATAGCCGATTGATACTTACTTAGTTGAATTCTTAGACCATATTTTGTGGTTAGACCATCGGTTGAATTAGCTGGTGATATTTCCATCTTATACCGAGAAAGATATCATTTCATTTTTAGAAATTTAGGAGTATTTGAGCATCAAAATTACATTCTAGTGCGTTTAGAGTTACAATTCAATGTATCTTAGCATAGATCTAGCCCTCACACTACACAAGGAATAGAATCCATATCGCACAGAATATAGTAGATGAAGTACAATCAGCAAATTAAGAATGTTAGTGTCAGTAGCTAATGCAATCTTTCAAGATAATATCCATTATTTGTTATCCATACGTTCCTCTAATATGGTATCTTACGTTTCTTGTTGCAGTAGAATCGTACCGATCCGATACTCTTTGGAATTCATTCACGATTGGAGCGAGCAAAAAAAAGATAGTAAGAGAGGTTGAGGGAACCTTCCTAACTTCATCGTATAGTTTAGTGTTGTCAACACCGTTATGATTGCTCTGTACTATTATATTGAGGTGAGCTTGCGGGCCTCTTTTCAAGTACGGCATCCAAATCTATCACACTTCCATTCCTGAACACACTTAGAACTACATTATCGCCGGGAGACTTATTCCCCTCTAAATATGAAACTAGCTGTTCAAACTCTCTTATCTTGTCTCCATCAACTGCTACGATTACATCTCCTCCGTGCTTTCTACCATATTGATCGATTGTAGTTCCATTCAATCCGGCCTTGTCTGCAGGCCCCGCCTGTACTATCGTATTTACAGATACTCCCTTCAGGTTCTGGGTTATATTTGCAATACTCGCAGCCAAATCCGAAGTAAGGGTAGCTCCAGTAAATCCTAGATATGGATGAGTATAGTTTCCTTCAGCGATCAGAGCTGGAACTATTTTTTGTACAAGGTTGGATGGTATCGCGAAATTCACCCCTCCCGGAAAGCCCGCAAAAGTAACTCCTAATACCCTTCCCTGTGTGTCTAAGAGCGGTCCGCCTGAGTTGCCTGGGTTCACAGCAGCATCAGTTTGTATAACATCAGGAATCGAGAAGCCAATACCAGGGGCCGGGACTAATCTGCCTACTTGACTCACAATGCCTGTTGTCATAGTTCCTGCAAGTCCATAAGGATTTCCGATAGCGATCACTGGGTCACCAACTTGTAAAGTTGACGAGTTGGCAAGTTGGAGCGCATCTGGGTGTTGTTCTTGTTCCAAGGTATTATTCGCTGTTTCGATAATTTTAAGAACTGCCAAGTCTACATACGGATCTACCGCTGTGACGTTGGCCCTAGACCTATCTCCGTTAGTAAATGTCACATCCACCACTTTGGCGCCCGCAACCACATGATTATTAGTAATAATGTGTCCTTCTTGATCGAACACAAAACCGGATCCCAATGCTGTTGTATTCTCTTGTGAAGGATCTACAGCGATACCTGTTTGAGGTACCGTTCTACTTATTTGTACAACGGATCCTTGTGTCTGTTTGAATACGTCATTAAAAAGGCTGCTGTTAGGTCTTGAGATAGAGGTCATCGGTGGAGAAGCGTTTGTCTGCCCAAAATCCGAATCATTATTACTATTAATTATCCCTTGCTGAGGTTGAAGTAGTTGGGCATAGGCGATAGAATCAATCAATTCTGGAGATAGATGAAGTGATAAGAAGGCTAACGACACTGAAGTTACAAACAAGAAAATAGTTGACTTATGCCTGGTAAATTCCTTACCGATTTCATCAAAAGTCATTCTGCCAGTTTCTCTATTACTTTCATTTTTATTGTAATTTCGCATTTTTTTTATCTCCCCATTGAATAAAGGATTTGACTATTGTGTGTTTTGGCAATTCCTGTAAGAACCCCTTGCATACGTCTCATTCTAAAGAAGCTTTTAAATGAGTTTGAGCATTCCAACAATCAATGAGTGGGAACCAAATTACTCCGTACAGACGTCCTGCCACTTACTAAGGTAGTTGATGCATTATGTCAATGGGACTATGTCACTTCAAGCGTGGTAGACGAACAGTTGTGCAATGTCTCAAACCTGTATTACAACCCTGAACGTCCAAATTAACGCTTAACCATCGATTCGGAGTGTATGAGTTTGAGCTCTAATAATATTCCGATTTTCATTTCTTACATTCATCCGTATTTTGTCTCTACAAATCACCCAAAAAGGGGAATTAATATATATTGCGATAGCCATAAAGATGACTGGCTAACACGACCTAGCAATAGAGATGAGAGAAAAATGGATCTAGACAAAAATAAGGAACTGCCTAGCGGCTTAGATGAGAGAGTTAATGACATCAGGAGTAATTTATTCCCAGGAGCAAGAAAACAAGGAAGACAAAAAAGAGAATTAAGCGAAACTGAGAAGGCTCTATCAGGGGAAGCCAAAGTAAGGTTAGGGACAGTGCCTGACTCATTTGAATTGTTTTCTCTATTGTCTGATAGAGGATCAGTTAATCTCTTGAAGGCAGCATACACAGGTCTTAAAGCTAATTCCTCGAATTTTGTTGGAAACTTGAGTAAGAGACAGTTTTATACCAGATTGAGGCGTCTTTGTGACCTTGGTTTGATAGAAAAGAGAGACGTGGGAGGAACAGGAAGAAGT
>JAATVP010000245.1 GCA_014523625.1 Nitrososphaerales archaeon TH5896 | reverse complement strand
TCCCTATAAAGCATCAAGTATTTCCTGATATCTGATACTCGATTGAAAGAACAGCTTTTTATTTATATATGAAGATAAAAGATGGTAGTAGAAAGCGAATGGAAAGATCGGATTGCCGACTAATTTGTGAAGACAGGATTATATCCTTGTTGGCGTTAACCATTCCATGGATGTTAGGGTTCATAGGATCACTATGTTCGATAGAGGCATCAACCGAGGATAATCCATCAATCCTACCTCTGCTCAATGTACAAAACTCTACCAATTTAATGCCGCCGGCCATGGTTAAAACATCAATTCAACCAGTCTTGCTAGCCCCTATCACAGTTTCAGGTGACAACCTATTCATAGTCTGGCCTGACAATAGAACGTTAGTGCCAAATGATGCGTCAACAAATACTGGCCGTGCAAATTGGGACATATTTTTTGTTCAGAGTCCTGATCTTGGACAAACATTTGCTGAACCAATTAATTTAAGTAATTCAGCGAACGGTACTTCTATGGGCGCAGAAATCGCTATAAATAATAGGGACCTCAAGGCAACTGGTATTTATGTGACATTCTGGGACAATAAGACTGGAGAAAACAATCCATATTTCGTATTCAGTAATGACGGCGGAGTAAATTTCAGTAAGCCAATTATGTTGAACGTTACTGCATAAGATATACAGGTTACCTACTTCCAATTTAATATACTATTGCAAATTCTAATCCAATTCCGCTTGAACTGCCTGTAACAATAACAACTTTTTGATCATTCATGTATTATTATTAATCTGGTATTATTTATCGTTGAGGGGGACCGATACTCCTAATGACGAACAGTGGCGCGATGGCGAGCCAAATCATTACATATCTTGAGGAGTAGCTAACCTCTCCAACCCCAGGCTTTCTAATTGGAAAATCTTCTTTGTGAAACGTTCTGATACTGGAAAATCCTTCGGCATCCCAATCAATTTGAGTAACTCACCCAACGGTACTTCATCAGGACCTAAAATCGATATTCGTGATACCGACAATGGGATGAAATAAGAAATTAAGTATTTGATCTAAAGAATTACTGAAGACAACCTAACATGCAGCTTACGTATCAACTGATACTAAAACAGAGTAGTAGAAGCAGCGTCATTGCAGACCAGTCTGAGGACGAAACAGCTGATTGGAAGCATGGGACAATACATTCTTCACAGAAGTGATTATGTCATAACGCTACGTTACCGTGAAAAATAGCATATTCCAGATATCTATAATTAGGTTGAATGCATACCTTATTGTGAATGAATGAAGCCTGAGGGCAGGCTAGGAGAATTTTGGGAGGACTTTTTACAAGCTGAGGCGAGAAGACACTTTGAAGAGTTATCGTCTATTTCGTACGAATTGATTGCAGGTAGGACCAATTATTGTCCCAAGCATGAAGAGATGTATATGAAGCTTCTCCGAAGAGACCTGATTTGGTTAATGCGTGATATGATATGGTTCAAGGATAAACAATAGCATTCAAAATTAGTCAACTTTATCTAACGGGAAGTAATTCGCCGTCAAAATAGCTGTATTGAAAATGTTCGACACACTTATTGGAGAAGAAGTAAGGAACCTGCCCTAATTTTCAAGATTGTCAGTTTAGATGAGTTTGTCTTGACACCTGAAATGTGGATCAAATTAGAGATGAACGAATAGATATATTTTAGTATGCCCCGCCCTCATCCATTCTATTTGGTTCCCTTCTATGGAACAATTCTCGTGTGACCATAAGTTTGGTAAGAATTACGCCAGCCAAGAATCCACCAACATGAGCAGTGAACGCAATAGGAATTGAAGTTACTGAACCTACAAACGCAAATACTATTTGAATTATGAGCCAGTAGTAAGCTCTTCGGTTCCCAATTGCGGCAGCAATACCCAAGACTCCCGAGATAGCACCGGATGCCCCTATCAACAATGTCTGACCGCTGCCTAAGACATAAGAGGCTATTACCCCATGGAACAGAGCAGCGCATATGCCAGATAGAAAATAGATTACAAGATATCTGCATATTCCAATTGACCTCTCTGTGTACCCTCCAATATATGCTAGTGCAGCGAGGTTGAAGACAATATGAGTAATGCTAGCATGGATAAACATAGAGGATAGTAATCGAATTAAAGTAGAGGTTACACCGTTTTGAAAGCTTGTTTGATCTGATCGAAATGAATAGGATTCAAGAGATCCATCTAAGCTGTTTCTGTCAAATAGAGAATCAGGAATAAATCCGAAGTTTGCAATTATCCAGGTATGACTATTAGTGAGAAATCCAAAGACAAAAACCAGGACATTTAAGGCAATTAATGAAACAGTAGCTAGTGGAAGAGTTCGGAGGTTCACCATTGGCAGGAAGCGTCTTAGGGATTTGTAATATCGTATAGCCGCACACATATATAGTTACCATTTTATTAATCACTAATACCCACCAAGTAGGTTTTCAGGAGAATATCATTAGTCATTGCTTGGTAGGCTAAAATTCCACTATTGATACGCCGTCCTAACGTGGGTTCTCATTAGGCGTTAATCAAAAATTTGAATCTTGAGGATTGCACATACATTCCATTTTTTGCATTTTATTTTGATCTTTTAGGTGCACCTGTTCGCAGAAAGAGACATATCAAAGCCCATAAAAATAACTTCATTTTTTTCAAATCCCACGAACTACCATCTAGAAGGAATTCGCAAAGCCAAGATATCGGTCGAATAAGTTGTAGATATAATTTCAGAGGAATTGTTGTGAATGGCTTTTCTGTGATTATCTTTTTCTAACAGAATAATTTACTAGTTACTTTCAGAGAGTTATCATGTGCTAAGAGTAAGGAGGCCAAAGAAAATGTACGCGATAATAGATAATTTAAGAATCCGCTATCTGGATAATGCCTCGGTTGGAAAAAAGACTTTGGTATTTCTTCACGGCCTAGGGGGGGCTATAGAAAGTTGGAGCAATAATCTGGGTTACTTGTCCAAAATGTATAGGGTGGTGGCCTTTGACCTTCCAGGGTTTGGACTTAGTGACAAACCTCGTAGGAATTATACGTTGGGATTTTTTTCATCATTCGTTTTACGTGCATTACGTGAACTAAAAATCGGCGATCCGGTTAATATCATAGGTTCATCACTTGGAGGACAAATCGCCGCCAGAATTGCCATAACAAGCCCGGGTAAAGTGGGCAAACTGGTACTCATTAGTCCTGCAGGCTTTACTCCTAAATCCTTTCTAAGTTCTAATGGTCTTCAAAAATATATCCGTATTCTTGATGCTAGCTCCAGTGCAGAAATTAAGAAAGCATTGTCTGAGGCAACCACTGCACAAGTCAGGTGCGATGATGCACATATGGTCTATGAAAGGTTATCCATGCCCGGAGCTAAAAATGCATTTGCTTCTGCACTGAAGTACAGTACTACTGCTAGGAGGATTAATATAAATAAGATAAAATCACCGACGTTTGTAATTTGGGGTAAAGAAGATCGTGTAATCCCAGTCAGGTTCATACTCCCCTTTATAGAGATGAAAAATTGCCGGTTGTACATATTAGAGAACTGTGGTCATAGGCCACATGCTGAAAAGCCAAAGGTAATCAACGAAATCATCGAAAGATTCATTGAGGAAAATTAGGGAGAAATTAATTTAGATATGATCACCTGTTCGTGCCTTCACAATGATTACCTCGTGGCTCTTTGCTCGCATTGCAACTGATTTTCACATAAAATTACCTGACAGCCCATTAATTTAAGGTGACAGGTCTTCGAACCCGCTAGTCTGATAGTGTCGCTAGATAGGATTCAATCGGAGCTCGAAGTTCGTATCAGGCAGTTATAAGGACGGAAATATTCTAGAGCATTTCCAAAGAAAGCCAGTCCAAAAGAGGTCTCGCATCGATCCAAAATTTGTATGAATGGATAAATAATTTTAACTCCCTAACTAGCGAGACCAGATGTAGAGAAACATAACTACTTCAGTAGAATTTACTCTTCCTCAATATCCGACTGTACTGTGAATAAGGGATAAGGAACTTTATATCACGGCGTTCCGTTTATTCTTTTGGTATTGTTAATTTCTAAAATGCTAATAATCTACGCGGGGATCTTTTTTCTGTGGGCGTTAGTAGAATGCTCAATATATTCATTCTCTGATTTTCGAATATTTGCACTAGGAACAGATTGGGAAGAACACAATTTAGCCGCAATTTTGGATACTCAAAACCCATATAGTACTAATGAGACTGGAGAAAACGATCAAGTGAAACTTCCGGTTTCCAAAGGATTCGTGAATGGGAAAGTAGCATACTTTGTTGCGACAGACGCTTCGAATAATGAAACTGCCAATTCAATCTTTGAAAACACTGGGTGGCATGTAAATTTTGCTCCTGTTCTTACTCAATTGCCTAATAGCCAACTAAGCCAAGGTTTCGAGTTTTTGAATGGTATAAAGGGCTTAGGGGCCTTTGGTTTTCAACTTCCTGTTACTAGCAGCACTCCTGATGATGAAGATTATAACCCTCTAGTTCGTCTTAACCTTATCCGATGGAATGAAAATGCGACGATAAGCATTCTGAAGTCTGGTCCAGAAATTATTTTAGCGAGTCAAAAAGGAGACCTCCAAATCATTCCTACAAATATCACAATAAACAGCCCTGCTGTATTGTGGTAGCCATTATTGTAAGTTTTGATTTTTTGAACGAATTATCCTCTTAAAAGTGGATGAGGTAGTCGCGAAAATATTATACACACCTTCGTGATTCCTGTGTAATCATGTCATCCGTTATCATGATATTGTCTTCGTAGCGATCGGCATACACCAAAGCGCTACAGGAAATGAGACATTACTACTTTCATAAGCCACTTTAACTAATAACTAGGGTGAGCAGATAAGTTGAGACTACCGAGCTTATTGCGAAGCACTATTTTACAAAAAGACTATCTTACGACTAGTAAGTAAGATATAGCGGCAGTTTTTTTCATAAAAGTTCTACTATTCCATTTAGACCTGCCTTGCGTAATCTTTTGCCCCAGTGAAGTCAACTGAAATGCAGGGTTCATTACCAATGACCCAAGCGTTATGACCTGGAGGAATTACTACGCAGTCACCTGGACCAGTTTCGCTTTCTGTCCCATCATCCATTACTACGTGCATTCTTCCAGAAATGACATACATAGTATGCGGAGCTTGACAACTATTTGTTTTAACGATAGGTTTAATGCATTTTTCCCAACTCCATCCGGGCTCAAATACCCCCCTGCCAATCGTAATCTCTCCTAGGTTCACAAGATCCATCTTTCCTTTTTCGAAAGTTCTCGTCTCGTCAGGTGAAGAATCTAGACTTTTCTTTTTCATTACTAGGTCATACGATAAGTAATATTTAAAAAATTTGGACATTGTTCATTCATCCAAATTAGCGAAACAGGAATGACATCTCAGAGCTTGATAGGACATAGGAAATTGTCATTATTATGTACGATTACACCGAATACCGTTCTTTAATTTTACTCGAAAATAATACATCTCGATACATTGAACAGACATGAACTATACAAATATTAGAGATGTTGAACAAGTGTAGAAGTGGTGCTGAAGAATGTTAATAAACCAATCTACACTTGATTCCCAATATACCAAAGAGGTTGTAACAAAAACTGTGGAATTCCGCTTCTTCTCAGAAAATGGTGATGATGTTAATTAAGATGACACGTTACTAGGAGTAGTATTAGGACGCTAAAAGAAAGCGATAAACACAATTCGAGATTTGCCCGAGTAATAGAATCTTGAATATTCGTATGACTCCAATGTTTACCGACATGACTCGGCCAAATGGGTTTATAACCCCTTAATAAAGAATTTGCAGATTGAATTCTATTAAATCTTGATTTATGATTCAAAATGTGCATTTGCTGCAGCAGTTCCAAATTAGGTCTGTCGTCATGAAGATACTCCACATGAGTCTAAGCAACTTACTTCACATACAAAAAAATATGAAGAGGCTATTACACTAATATTAGCTAGAAATTGAATATAGTAGGGCTTTTACAAGGTCTAACATTTAGACAATCATTGTCGGAGAAGTTAAGGGAATACAATCTCGAGATCAGATATGTTGATATTAACAAAGCGTTAATACCACAACTAGCACCTGCTCAAATTGTTGTGAATGGTTCCCATATGATAGACAGATCAGTAATTGAAAGTTGTCCTAATCTTAAGCTCGTACAGCAATCAGGAATTGGAGTAGATAATATTGACATAAAATATTGTACTTCAAAGGGGATTTATGTAGCAAATGTTCCGCTTGCTAATGCAATCTCTGTTGCGGAGCATACTCTTTTTCTAATCTTCCTTATGTCAAAGAACGTGTCTGTCGGAACCAGACATTCAACTCCGGCAACAAGTCAGCTACATACAAGATCGAAAACTACTGCAGGTATGGAATTACGCGGAAAGACTTTGGCGATTATTGGGTTAGGAGTAACTGGCATAGAAGTTGCAAAAATTGCACGAGGACTAGGCATGAGAGTGGAAGCCGTGACCAAACATCCTTCTACGAAAAGTCAGGGATATGACAAGAAATACTTTGTTGACGACTTGGCCGGCATAGACCACCTTCCAGAAGTTTTGGCCAGAGCAGACATTGTTTCAATTCATACTCCACTCATAGAAGAGACTAGGAACATGTTCGGAGAGAAGGAATTTAGTGTAATGAAAAAATCTGCTTACTTGATAAATGTTGCGCGGGCCAAGATAGTAAACAAGGACGCACTCTTCATTGCTTTGAGCACACAAAGAATCGCGGGTGCAGCATTTGATGTGTTTTGGGATGAACCCCCTATTCCAGAAGACCAGATCCTTTCACTTGAAAATTTTATCCTTACCCCGCATATTGCAGGCTGGACTGCTGAAGCAATAGAGGCCATTACTAGAATAATTTCAATAAATATCGAGAGGATGTCACGCAGAGAAGTACCTCTAACGGTCGTCAACAAGGAATTAATTGTGTAAACAGCGACCACTGACATCTTTATTGCTAGTAGTATATGCGATATCCGAAATGACTCAAGTACTAGAATACAATCATAGGAAGGGTTCCTTAATTTGAAGTGGTAAATCCGGTTTGCCAACGATTGGTCATGATGTCATCCTGATGTACTACAGTTAGCAACCACCACCATTCCACAGTGTCCAAAATAAGGAAAGAGAAGTTAGTATGTTATCAATTCTCTGCATGCTTAAAACGAGTGAAATAACAGATGTTGGATAGGTAATTAGCGTTCCCCGATTCGCAGATCGGACGAAACTATTTTCCTGAAACGCAAGTGACTTTGCAATCAGTCTAGCTCATCCCCTCAAGAAACAATCCTTCCAAGGAGCCTTTTTTAGTACGTGTATAAGAAACTCTAATGAATTTCAAAATGCCATCTACATTCTTAGGAAGTATCCAGCGGAAGGTTCCTGTCTTTGAGCACTTCATTTAACAATCCAAGATCGTAGATATTTGTTAGATTCGGTTTGGTTCCTCTTCCTATTAACCCTAAATCGTAGGCGTCGTCTGCCATCTTAAAAAGTGATTGTTCAATCGGATCGTATGTAAATTCGAGCCTTTGTAGTGCATCCCTCAACTCATCTTCAGGTACCGTATTACCTGTGATGCGCTTGAGACCATTATTAAATGCGCGTATGAACAACTCGGCTCCATCTTTATCAATATTTTGGTTTGTTTGGTTCTCAACATTACCTGAAGTACTACTTAAATTGCTTTTCTGTAATTCATTTAGAGTATTATTAATCCATAATGTCTCATCGATTTGGGCGTTGATCAACTTTCTTATGACCTCTGGGTTATCTTTCAGATAATCTGTCCTAACTATGATGTTAGTAGTCGCGAACTTGCCGTCTGGCGGCCAGAGATCCCGCTCGTCTACAAATATTTTGGCGTTAGATTCTTTGACGAGACGCGCTCCCCACGGCTCCGGAACCCAAGCACCATCGATTTCTTTCTTGAGCATCAGGGTAAGAATGTCTGATGGTTTTACAGGTACCACTGTTACATTGCCGCCATTTTCCACTGTTTCATATCCGTTCTGGTTGAGATACTTTCTTAAAGCTACATCCTGAGTGTTGCCCAATTGGGGAGAGGCAAATTTCTTTCCTCCAAGATCAGTCGTAGATAATATACCTGAATCGTTTCTCACTACAAACACGGCCCCACCGCTCGCAGATCCAGAGATTATTCTAATTCCCTCACCATTAGAGGCCATGTAGCCATTTATCGCAGGATTAGGTCCAACGTATGCTACGTCAATTTGTCCCGCATATAACGCTTCAATAGCTGAGGGACCAGCGCTAAACACGTATTCCTTTATGGTAGTACCCTGATCCCCATTTACACCGCTATTACTGCTATTTGAAAGCGACTTTTGGAAGTGACCATTCGCTAACCCAATGATTACTTGGGCATGATTTAGGTTGGGAAAATAGCCCAACCGCAAGACATTCGAAATCGATTCTGAATCCTCTACTGTTGTTTCTTGGGTGGTTTCACTATTGCTACTTGTATCGCTACCAGTGATGGAGCTAGTTATGCTCAACAATAGCTCCGAATTGAATTGCGAACTAAGGGCAACTGCTAGTATAATAGCGCCAGATAGTAAGAATTTAGTCCTTACCTTCATAGTTGCCTATCAATTCCTCCTCAAAATATCTGTCTCTCCAATATTAGTGATGCACTTGGATTAGTTCCATCAAGCAATATTATCTGTTTGAATCGTGCAAAACAAACAAATTATGTGAAGTAAAATCCTCTTTCAAATTTCAAGTCTCATCGTCAAAGGGGGTTTGCGAAATTTCCTTCAATGGAATTATTATTTAGTTCCAATGTTGCCATTGTTAATGGCATGAGAACAGGGTTGTTATCTTGAAATTCGTGAGAATATCTTCTATTCGAGCTCGCACTCATTGGAAAAGATGGAGATCTGTCTTAAAGAGCAATGTATATGCAATGAGTTCACAAATCAATTCATTTTGTCATATTTGAAGGCAATTATATATATCCTGATTCAGACTTTTCATAATGAAATGTCATTTCTGATTAGAACCGAATTTTTCCATCCTCCATATACGGACACTTTGCATTCTAGTAAATCTGTAGAAGATATCTTGAAGACATACAATTTTCCAGGTTTGATCCGTTGTGCTCTAATCAAAATAAGCATATTTGAATATATGATTCAAGAATTTAGGGAAACGGATTTCAATAACGGGCCGGATTCATAGAATTTAAGTTACCCAATAAAATACAAAAACGTGATTCTAGTGGAAAAGGCGAAACAATCCTGACTTATACTTCAGCTACATCAACCATTAAGCAAAATAAACGAAGGATTAGGATAGATATTGAGGATCTTGCTAATGTAACCCTATTCATTGCAGCCTTCATTGGAATATGGCAACTGGTTTTTATGTTGGGAATATGGCCTGAAGTGTCGTTGCCGTCTCCTGCTATGGTTGCAGGAGCATTTGTTGACCTGATTAAAAACTTGACCTTAATCATAAGTATTGCAGTTACTATGTACCGCCTTGTTATTGGTTTTACCTTATCAATCATCATCGGGGTTTCTGTTGGATTGGCTATGGTGAAATTCCCTGGCTTTGGCAAAACTATGAGCTCTTTTGCAGTCGGTTTACAATCATTTCCTAGTGTGGCATGGGTACCATTCGCTATACTACTAATAGGACTCAACGATGCAGGCATCCTTTTCGTCGTAATTATGAGTTCTGTCTTCTCTGTCATGATGTCCACCTACGGAGGGATAAGAAACATTTCACCGATCTATATTCGTGCCGCCAAAAATATGGGTGCTAGAGGATTCTCTCTTTTCAGGTACGTCATGATACCTGCAGCTACACCATCGCTGATTGTTGGAATAAAGCAAGCATGGTCATTTGCATGGCACGCACTTATTGGTGCGGAAATATTGATTGCTGCTGCAGTTGGGTTAGGTCATGTTCTATTGGTAGGTAGAGAATTTCAACTTATGGATCAAATAATCGCGGCTATGATCACCATATTTGCCATTGGACTCGTGTTTGACCGTGTCCTTTTTTCGAAATTAGAGGACAGCGTAAGAGAAAGGTGGGGGTTGAATCAAGAGGGTGGAAACTAAGATGAGTAATTGTTCCACAATAATTTGCTGCTGATCACTTGGTGGAGTTCCGCTAGTCTCAATGGTATAATTCCAGCTGAGGTAGGGATAGGTGATAAAGCTCTTGTCATCATAATTCCAAGAGACGCGAAGAGCAACTTTTGTCATATTTAGATAAAAGAATTGAGCAAGATCCAATTCACAAGATGTGGTTACTATTCATTGAATCCATTAACTAGTTTTAAAGATTTATCTACTATTCTAAGGTATGAGGCAAATTGAGGGGATTATTTGTATGCAATAATTATATTGGCATGATCACTCTTAAATAAATATATGAATAATCTCTCGATTGTTTGTGCTTACTCTTTATTACAATCGATTGACAATAGCACAAGTAAGAAACAAAAATGTATAGATCATTGTACACCGAAAGATCTCAGATCCCCGGTGTCTGGATAGTGATAACTGTTCTTGCACTCTTTGTAGTCATAGGCTCAGTTACATTTGAGAATTTTAAAAATGTATACGCAGCAGAGGACCTAAATGTTAAAGTCAATGTAGGGGAAGATGATATAGAAAGAGGAGAAACACAGAAGATCACCGTTACTGTAACAGAAGATGGTAATTCTAATGATGAAATTTCTGGAGCTGATGTTAAACTTACTGTGTATCCACCAGAAACCGATTCGACCACGGCCAAAGATGAGACAGATGAGGATGGAAAGGCTAATTTTGACGTTAAGATATCTGATGAGGCGGAGTACGGAACGTACAATTTAGAAGTGAAAGTTTCCAAAGATGGTTTCAATACGAAATCTGAAGATTCGTCATTTGAAGTAACCGGCTCAGGAAATAACAATGATGACGATACACATGATGATGAGGGTCATGATAATGGCAATGGTGGGAAGGATGATGACAATAATGGAGGACATGATGGTGACGACGGAGGGACCAACGGAGGAAAAAGCAACAATCAAGCTCTTTCACAAGGGAATGCTTGTGGTAACGGTGTGCTTTCAACCAATATCTTTTGCCAGAATATAGCAAACCAGTTACAGGGTGATGGAAATGCAATTAACATTATCGCATTACAAAATGGAGGAGGAGAGGATGAAGTCGAAGCCGAAAATAGCTTGAGCAGTCCTTCAATACAATCCTCAAACTCGACATTATTATCGTCTGTCGCGCCAACTCAACAAGGCATTCAACAACTACAGGCGCCGATCAGTGGGTCGACGAATGGAGATTCGATTGAATCCATAATAGAGCAGTATGAGCAGGCAAGACTTAATCATGCAATAGAAACTAGGTTAAACTATCTGAAGTAGGATCAGAACCCTAATTGGTAACAAACATGCACCTAATTGTTAAGGCGAGATACCGAAATTACAGTCACTGACAATGGAAAAGCCTAAAAGATGATCTCAAGCACAGTCATGAAATTCAGACTATTTTTTCGTCCTACGGCGAGGTTTTTTTGAGTTTATACAGATCAAAAGTGCTAACAATAATGTGTCATCGAGAATATGAGCTGGTCAATTTTGAAGAACTGCCTAAAGCATCGGTTTTTTAGAATTCTTATTATTGAAGTGACGATTCAGACGGCTCCTCAAATTTATCTCATGTCGACGATTACTATATTTCTTCAGTTAGAGGTGTTGAAGAAATCAATTTGATCAAATTTATTTCCAATAGCTCTGCCCCCCTCCGCAGTTCTTAGACGTCTTCTACTATCAACATTGTCTGAGTTGACTTTATCTTCTCGACTCTTCGAATACTACTTAGTATCCTTCTCAACTTTTCAGGAGACTCAGCAGAGATCTTTACTATTATATCGTAAGTAGCCCCATAGACCTTGCAGGCTTCTACAGCTTGAGGAATAGCCAACAATTCATCAATTATGATTGTCTCGTATCCTATTTCCGAAGCAATAAGAACATACGCACCAGCCATCGAATTGTTCGTACTATTAAGATTACAGATATTAAAATTGGTCGCCGTCCTATTCGCTGACAAACGATTCGCAGCGCACCCGGCGCAATTCACTAATGCACTGAACTCAACATCACCTTTGATTTTATCCTTTAATGCTACCTATTCATCTCTCTAGAACACAAGTGCCATCCTTAAGACTGGTGCTATAGTCGTTGGTTTCTGATATCTCTTTTTTTTGTCTTGTTTACTAGGGGGCAAAAACTCGAACGATAGAGGACGAAAATTCACGATAGTAAATTGATCCTAAATAAACAAAAATGCACATCGGAGTTGCTCCTGATAGACGCTTGCAACACTTTAGAGAATACTTCCTCCGACAATGCCTGCTTTTGGTATAATTAT
>JAATVP010000244.1 GCA_014523625.1 Nitrososphaerales archaeon TH5896 | reverse complement strand
GCCTAAAGTGAAATAGAGCCCAACTAAAAGAAATTAATGCTTGAGTCAATTATGAAAAGGTACTAGCTCTAGAAAAATGGAAAATACATTTATTCGTTTGATTCCAATTCACGATCTAAATTCTATGCAAATTAGTAATTAAATAAAACGTTAAGGCCTATTTATTATAATATCTATAATGAATATCTAATATCATGTAGGACTTATGAAGAATATCATTTCATTTACACTGACTTTCAGGGTTCATGATCTGATCGTATCAGACCAAATCGTACTCATTCCTTAGATTTGTTTGTTTGTGAAGAATTCCAGGGAATCGAAATTACCAAGAGGCTTCATTTCAAAGATCTCATTTGTATATATGGGATAAGGATCATAATTGATATACTTTGAGGTTGCAAAGAAATCCTTGAAGTATCCGTTACGGTCATTCTCATAGTCTTTCATAAATCTGTAGAAGCATATCCGTTCGTTATTCTCGTCCCAAATTTCAAACCTGTCTGGTATTGTTGCAGCACTCGATGCCTTCAATATACTTTCTTCTAACCAGTTCTCATCAACTCTTTCCATTATTCTTACTCGCTGCCGAATGTCACACTTGTCTAATATCCTGGATATTTCCTCAACAGAATAAGGTCTATCTTCTCTGTAGCTTTCATCGGGAGTAAGAAATTTCTTGATTTTCCGTGAGTTCAGAACCACGTCATTAATATCAAACCAATGATGGATTGCAGAATAATGAACCTGGATTGTCCAGAAAATACTTTCCGTGTGTCCCGAAGGTATTCAAGATATGATATAATCTTGGATTCTATAATGTCTGGTCGGATATCGAGTAGTACTTTAAGGTCCATATTTTGTAAATACTTGATAAATTCCTTGAATGTCGAACGATATACCTTTGCTGTCTGCTTCGACTTTAACCCATCAATTACACTGTAAATTCTACGTTCTTCATTATTATTTTGTCATCGTTCCTGACCAGAGCCCAGAACCACATCTAGATAACTTGATTGAAGTATTAAAGCGAATATTATACTACACATAAAGATAAATTAATGTAACGTATGGATACGATGATACAATCATCGGCGTTCTAAAATGAATAAAACACAATCAATAAGCACCTCCCAAGTGACAAGGAATTTCCCCTTCCCGCAAAAAAGACAGAGACAAGATCACATTCTCAAGGAGATCTGTGATGCTTTTAATTCCGGTTATAAACGAATAATTCTTGAAGCGCCAACTGGATTTGGAAAAAGCCCTCTAGCTGTTTCATTCGCACTCACTTTGGGAACAAGCTATATATGTACTTCAACAAAGGATTTGCAAAGCCAGTATGCTAATGATTTTTCATACCTAAAGGTAGCCAAGGGCAAAAGTAACTTCCCTTGTTTGGTAAAGGAAGATTTCATAAGGGAGGGTAAGTATAGATGTAAAATCTGCCTTTCATCCGCAGGACCATATCAAAGTAAATCGCTGAAAGAAGTAGAAGATCTGGTTATTAGCGAGTGCAAACACACTACTGTAGAGTACGGGCCTTGCATGACTGATGAAGCTTTTAAAGATAACGGTTGCAAATACAGAACTTTTCCGAGGGATTATGCTGTGATCAAAAAAGGCACAAGAAACGAATCAGTGTTCATTCCTCTGGTAAATATCAAGAATTATAGAAATAATTATTCGAAATGGCTTCACCTAAAAAACTTTAATACAGGAGATTCTCCAATTACAGACTGGCGAGCATGTCCATATTTTGATCAATTAAACATTGCTTTAAGTGCTAGTCATTCCATATTCAACTATTCTAGCTTTTTGGCTCTACTTCCAAGCAAGAAAAATCTCCTTTCGAGAGAATTGCTTGTACTAGATGAAGGACATCTATTAGAGACAGAACTTGTAAAGTTTAGAGGATTGACAATTTCGAAGAGGAGATGGAAGAGATATATTTCTGATCTAAAAATCGTTGACTTCGGTTTTGATGATATCAAAAGATGGATTGATTTTTTGATAGAGCTTGAAACAAAGATGCTCAGTCTACTTGGTAATAGCTCAGTGACTGAATCCTTGGCCATTGAACGCAAAGTCAAGTACGGATGGTCTACTAACAAGAAAAAGAAATCGGACAAGAATACTAGAATAGTATCCTCATCGGATTTATTTGAAAGTGATGAACAAATCTCTAAGCAATATGAAGATCTTTCTATTCACGTAAAAAATGCATTAACGGATGAAGTTGCTGCTGATGCCATTAGAGATACTGAAAGAATAACGCGCACAATAAGCAATATCATATCAGATCCGGAAAATTGGATAGTATCAGACGTAATAAAAGAAAACTATGAAGTGGTAAAAGTTGAATTCAAACCATTAGATATTTCAAAGTACTGTAAAGCTATATTTGACAAATGCTCAAAGACAATCATTATGAGTGCTACAATACTAAATTACAATACCTTTTGCAGAAACATTGGAATCTACCCTGATAATGATGAAGTAAAATTCATACAGGTTCCATCAGACTTTCCAGTAGAAAATAGACCTATATATCCTATGAATGTGGCGTATCTCAACTACAACAATCTGCAATTACAAGAAACTAAATCAGCTATTACAAATGCAATTGATAATTTGATGACGATACACAATAAACATAAGGGAATAATTCACACTACCTCTTATGAACAACTCAACTTTATCAAAGATAATATTTCTAAGGATAATGCTAGAAGACTCATTGTAACTGATCCAGAAATACAGAGAGAAGAAGTCGTCCAAGAACACTTTTATGCCAAAAAGCCTACGGTCCTTATTTCTCCGTCATTACATACTGGACTGGACCTAAAAGAGGATCTGTCGAGATTTCAAATAATAACCAAAGTTCCCTATCCTAATAAAAGTGATAGGTGGATAAACGCGAAAAGAAATAAAATTCCCGAATGGTATTATTGGCAGACAGGTTTAAAACTTGTCCAGGCCTATGGTAGATCTGTTAGGTCTAAAGACGATTGGGCAAGGACATATATTTTAGATTCAGCATTTCAGTATTTTCTGAGAAAGAACAGAGAAATCTTGCCTGGTTGGTTCCTCAATGCAATCAAAAATTATAATCTGACTTAATCTCGCTTTTCAAAGCTAAAAATTTGGTAACTGTATTCTTGTTGGAGAGCGTCGTTCTGTGGCATTTCGTTAACAGACGTAATATACATAGCGAAATTAAAGCTCATCAAATACATGTAATTTCTCAATGAATATATGCTTACTAAACATTTAACGCTAAAATAGCACTTGCGTTATTGAATTGATAGGATATGGCAACAGCAACAACAACAGCAACAACTACAAATACAACTGAAACCACTACTAAAGCCTCCGCTAAAGGTGAAATTCCAAACTGGAGAGCTATAGGCGATTGGTTTGACGTTTGTAAATGTAACATGCCATGTCCTTGTGTGTTTGCCCAAACTCCAACATATGGCGACTGCGAGGGCATTTTGGCGTATAACATTAAAAAAGGCAATTATGGTGAAACTCCCCTTGATGACTTGAATGTAATACTTGTGACAAGCTTCGAAGGTAATATCTGGGCAGGCGGTGGCAAAACAAAAGTGGATCTTGCACTTTTTTTTGACGAGAAGGCAAATGAACAGCAAAGAGAAGCACTGAATATGATTTTTAGTGGAAAGGCTGGTGGGTTTATGGCTGAGTTTGCAAAGCTTGTTGGAGAGGTTCGTGGAATTGAATATGCTCCTATTAAGTTTGAGTTGGCAGATGATTTATCCTATTGGAGTGCAGAGATACCAGGAAAG
>JAATVP010000243.1 GCA_014523625.1 Nitrososphaerales archaeon TH5896 | reverse complement strand
GGTGACAGAAATCATTTCTGTCTTGTTGTCCTTTTCTTCTTGTGTTAGCAGATTGAGACTCATAAACCGAAAGAATGCAAATTCACTCATTATCTTGGTTGACCCAATATGAATATAGTGGACTTCGCGCTTTTATGGTTTTCCCCAAGAAGATTTGTTCAACAAATCACCCAACTTATCATTTGGTTTCGTATTAAGGAAGTCAAGATCATTGGCAAAATTGCAATTTACTGGATTAAATATCCTTTGATTCGCGCGCGAATTGGACACTACAATTCGGTCCTGATTGCAATTCAGACTAGTCCAAAACTAAGAGCTGTGACTTCTCTCCACAAAAGAAGTAAATGAAAAAGATTAGAAAAATGGAAAGGAATGGAATAGCCAGTCTCGTCGCTACAATTATCTTTGTATTCGAACTCAGGGCGTCACTGTTACTGGACTGGACATTTCTGCCTTTCCTCCTTCGCCAATTTCGGCTGTCTTTTCTCTAATAAAATCCCAAAAGTGCTTTTCGAATGCATGTGCCCTATAAATTTCGGCCAGAGCTACCGGAACTACAGCTACTCCTGCTGTCACGGCTCCCCATATGACTGTTGGCACAACTATGTCTTTACCCCATGCGCCAGTTCTCAGAACTAGGTCGTAGTTACCCTTGGTTCCGCTTATCATTATTTCTACATCTCTTATATTACCCACAACTATACTACCTTTGCTACCTTTATGCGCCTTCAAGTTCCAATAGCCGGAAGCAGTGGTAGCAGTGGAAGCAGCCGTCTCTTCATGAATAATATCTAGCTTTAGTTCATTGGTCAAATGTTGCTTTATGAGTTCAAAAAGTCGTTCGACTTCTATGTTTTTCAAAGTTACGTGTTCTTGTCTCATAACCACCTCTCTCGAAAGTCCCTATTATACCTTTATGCAGTCCAGTTAAGCTCTTTGAAATTTATAAACATATACAACAAATCTTAAAAAATATCAAGAAACTAATTCAACTTTAACTTTCAGATACTTCTTTTGGCCCTTGCAAATCAATTAGGTGGGTGGGTCACGTTTATATCAAAGTTGGATACCATGCCCCTCAAGATTCTTTTTATCCTATCAAGTTGTGTGGTATTCCAAAGTTAAGCCTCTCTTCCTTTTCATTGGCAATATTCCTATGACGTCTGAAATAGTCTCGTGCGGCGCTCTCCGTTTTGAAGCCCAGTAGTAGTACGACTTTATGACCGTCCCCTATATAGAAAGTACCCACTGTGTATATGCCCCCTGCTATTATTCTCCTTGAAGTTGGGTCTTGATGGATGTCTTGGGCTGACTTGGCAAACCATTTTGTTGTATTGTTCCTGATGGTTCCATTAAACCCGTCAATTCGTGAATTTGCTTTATGCATATTTGTCACCAATTAGATAGTTAGAACTCAAACATTGTCAGTAAACACGAGCAAATGCATTTGATCCTATTACACTGGCGAAAGAACTGCCACTAGTATACCTAGGGACGGACTTGGTGTTAGCCTTGGAGTAGTTGCACCACCAAAATAAGCACCTTTATTGTGATAATCAACTTTCACACTTTCTGACAATTTTATTAAAGTTTGCCATTTCCAAATCAAATACTATTTCAAATTAGCATTTGCCCAGCGACAGACTCCCTCGATAAACAGGAATAATTTGTAAAGATGATGCATGCTTGTGAAGCCATGCTACAGAGTAACTGCTCTCAAGTCGTAAGCGAAATACTTCACGCCTTTCGGACTAAAATAATATGGTATCTATTAGATTTCGTACTGATACGATAAGTGTCGAAATAAACAATTGCTTAGTTGTAATTTACAATCGATACGACATCTACATCGTAGAGGACTGCTTACGACAGGATGAAATCTTTCCTCTAGGTGGGTTCATAAATAAATCATCTGAATCCTTCCTATATACTATAGTCTACAGTTTCGAAAAAGGAAAGCTACATTTCATTGGGTATTCTGTTTTTTTATTTTCATAATTACTAACAGTCAAAACATCATGATCTAAATGACTAATGGCTTGTAGTGCCGGTAGGATGCACGTCAGTCTACTTGGCTGGTTTTATTCATTTACCAGTAGCTAAGAAGACTCTATGTTCCTAGATCTACTGCCCAATCAGTCCGCTCCAAACAAGATAATATTGCTAGTATTTTGATACTAAAAATATTCCTATTATGTTAATGTGACCCTCCATGAATTCATTGCATGCTGTTATACCCTCTAAATCATAGTTCAATGCTTTGCTTGAACATGTATTTAGTATAGTATTTAGTACCTGTTCAATATTCATATCTTGATTTGACAGTCTGTCTGCCTTATCTAGCTGTACATCCATCTGAGCCACATCCTCTAAAGTTATATTTTTAGGTTCGCTTACGTCAATTTCTTGGACCCTACCTAGACTGGGGGAAAACACAAATAAACCAAATATTAAGGCTACAGCTATTATAGCGATCCCAGCGACCAACGTCGGTTTTTTCTTCATTATGGCTTGGCTCCTTCTGCATTCTATAGTATATTTTAAGATATCTATGTCGTTGTTCAGTGGTACGGTATTCCATACTATTTCATCGTCATATCTCAAACCATAAAGTCTACTAAGGTTTGTAAGGTACTCATCCAGTTGTTCGCAACCTACATCCACAATTTAAATTGACGTGGTCTTAGTAATGCCATTAAATCTTTCTGCTCGCACTTTGAACTATATCCCTTTATTTTTGAATATAATGATCTTTATGATCCTCAATCGAAACATAATCATAACATAAATACGAACAATTATATGAATTAAAATTGATTTTACAAAAAGTATGTTGTAAATCTTGACCTAGTGCCATCCAGCATCCACTAATTCGGTTGCTAATGGTAAGTGTCTATATTATACCTGACCACCTTCCTAACCATTATTAGTCTAACTCAAATATGAAAGGATAGAGTAAGCCTATGATTTGGTTATCATATGATAGAGGGACAATTGTAATAAAGGGACTAATGCATATCCCATTCGCTACATTAGACCCTCGAACCAATTGTCTTAGAGCGCAGGCATTGAATTACCACGATATCATCCATTATCTGCGTGAGAGTGATATAGAGTATACCGACCAGGTTTTAGAACTCATACCTTCTCCCCATTTCACTGCAAAAGATCTTTCGTTAAGGGATTATCAGCAAAAGGCCTTGAATAGATGGACAAGAGTGGGTATGAGGGGCTGTATTGTGCTTCCAACAGGTGCGGGTAAGACGATATTAGGAATCAAATCCATTGAAACCATAAACTCTGCAGTATTGATAGTAGTACCTACATTAGATTTGATGCATCAATGGACTGAAGTATTGTCAAGCCACATAACAAATGCATCTATCGGAAATCTAGGCGGCGGATCCGAAGAGGTCGAGCCAATTACTGTAGCTACCTATGACTCTGCGTATATTAGGGCACCCAGTCTCGGCAACAGGTTCTCCTTTGTAATCTTTGATGAAGTCCATCACCTTGCTGCGCCAGGCTATAGATCAATTGCTGAACAGTTGGCAGCTCCATACAGGTTAGGACTTACTGCAACGATTGAAAGGGAAGATAAATTACATTTGGACTTTCCAAAATTGGTTGGTGGTGGCGTAGTATTTGAGATCCACCCCACCGAACTTGCTAAGAGTAAACATCTCGCATCATACGAAATCAAGAGAATGCATGTCGAATTGACGTCTCAGGAGCAGAGCGAATATCAGAAGAACTTTGGTACATACCAGCTCTATCTTAAGAAACTGGGAATTCGAATGAACTATCATGGCTCATTTAGAAGGTTGATTATGATGTCAACAAAGAACAAGATAGCTCGCGATGCCTTGCTTGCTAGAAATAGGGCAATGGATATTGCCATGAACAGTAAATCAAAGTTAGAGCTTTTGCGGAATATTCTCGCAGAGAACAGCGGTGTGAAGACTATCATTTTTACCCAACATAACAGCTTAGTTTATTCAATCTCCAATGAATTTTTGATTCCTGCAATAACTCATAGAACGGACAAATTAGAAAGAAAGGATGTCCTATCGGGTTTCAGAGAAGGCCGTTATTTGGCCATAGTTACGTCGAAAGTTTTGGACGAAGGAGTGGACGTTCCTGATGCAAAACTAGGTATTATAGTCAGCGGGACAGGGAGTGGAAGAGAATATATTCAAAGACTCGGTCGGCTTTTGAGACCAAAGCTGGCCAGTACTGACGGTGTCGATCAAAAAGCCAAACTAATCGAGATCATATCATCAAATACTCGTGAAACCGGTACGAGTGAAAGAAGGAAAAGAGCTCTGACAAGAATTAATCAAATAAGAAAAAAAGGACAGGAGAACGAAAAGGACGAAAATTTGGATTATGAGGAGGCGACCTAAGGACGTAAGCAGACATTAGCGCTGACCTCATTAGTAAAGACTTAGTTGCTAAATTGAATAGGATCTAGAATTCGTCGTTCGTTTCTTCTTAGAAATATTGAATTAAGGTGATACGTCTCATTGGGAACAAATAGAGGTACCTGAACTCGATGATTGGTAAGAAAGTAATCGGAACTATCCGATCCTTGGAATCCAAACCGATCTCAGAGCCCAGAGATCAATATTCAGAGTTAAACCACTGGATTGGTTCTGTCCCTTTCGGATTTTCAAATTTAAATTGCTTGTTGAAGTGTTGGAATGTGCTAGCAAAAACTACAAATAAATAGAATAATTCAGGTTAGTCTAAGACGTGGCATTAATATACAGGCGACTCAGTAAGACTACTGTTGCTATCCCTCCTAAACACTTACAGTTCTTGCTATAAAATAGCAATTGGCTGGAAAGATTTTTAGTTGCTTATTGTACTACAATTGTGAGGTTATAAATTGAGTCGAAAGATTGTAAAGGCAAGAGCAGCGATAACACTGGAATCAGCATCGAAGCTATTATTGGTGAGTATCATCTTGCTGCCGAATACATTTGTTATTTTCACATTCAGTTTCAGTGATTTTTATGCCGATCAAGGAAAAAGGCATAACTACGCATTTGCAACTTTGACCAACGAAACAAATTCATTGACATCTTCGACTTCTGCTAATTTAAACACAGGAGCTGAAAGTTTAGAATATAACGCCAGGTATTTCTGTGGCACAATTGTTGGCCAGGACGGTCCTCTTAGGCCAGGACGTTATAATTCGGACATAAATATCTTCAACAGGCAGCCATATCCAGTCTCATTTCTTTGGAATGCGGTTCCCTCTTTGACCCTTCAACCGAGCAAAGAAGCTAGTGAATCTTCCATTGATTCCAGCTCTTTTACCGCTGATACAAGTTACAGGTTGCAAAACTTAGCGCCCGGGGATTCAATTAGTCTAAGCTGCAAGGATTTTGTTCCTTCTTTTCAGCTTTACTCTAATACCACAGACGGGATTGATAGATTCATAGAAGGAGTTTCCACAATAAGCATTGATCTAGACCCATCTATCCAAGCTGCAATAACTTCCTCCTCAACTGGAGTGGTCGTATCTCAACCTTCAGGCGAAGCCACACGTGAGCCAAGTACTAACGTATTGAGTGTCGATGCTGTCTACACCGTAAATGCTCTCGAGGTACCCAGCAGAGAGATTGTATTGCAACTCGTCGAGTACACCATAGATAGACAGGATATCGATGGAAAATTGCCTGCAGAAATTATTTCCAAACCACTCAGTATCACTGTACCAATAAAGACAAATCAGACGGTGAATCCTGATACACAAGTCAGAGACGTTATATCTAGAGAATATTCGTTAAATGCGACGGAAAGGCAAAGCCTTGACATCACTATAAGAAATCTTAGTCTGGGCGTTGGGGCATTGGATGATAATCATGCTATTTCTCTGCAGCGGATAAATGCATATCAACCTGTTTATCCTGGTGATAATGCGACTCAGACCCAACCTTAATAGGATCATTCTCGTATACGCCCTTCCTAGTACAAGCATCGCTAGTGATATCATTCGTGAAAAAGTGCGTAATATGATACTACGCGCGAAAAAAAGCGCGTAATAGTGCCTAATGTGATACTAAGCTCTGCGTACGCTCTGACAGCTACTTTATTTTTTGTGCTTACATGGATCGCCACAGTAATTCTTTTGAAACACTATTCAAGAAAGTTAGGCAAGATCAAATATTGGGTTCTTGTAACTATACCTTTAGCTTATTTTCTAAGCCAATTTCAATCTCTGTTTCTGTTTACCTTTGCAGATTTCCGTCTATCTGATCCGGTCCTATTTGGTGTAATATACACATTACTTTTTAGTATAAGTAAGCCTCTTGGTGGAGTTTTATTTGGCGTTGCATTTTGGATAGTAGCTAGAAACCTCAAAGATAGTAGGGTTAAAGGGTACTTAATTATCTCAGCGTATGGGATGACCTTGCTATTTGCTTCAAATCAACCTGCTTCATTGATCCTGGCACCTTATCCTCCATTCGGTCTTGTCACTGTCTGTTTTATGGGACTAGCTTCCTACCTATTGTATTTAGGCATATATTCTTCTGCTTTATCGGCGTCTGAAGATTCTAGATTGCGTCAAACTATTCGAAATGCCGCTTTGAAAGAATCGCAACAATTTCTGGACGCTATAGGAAGCGCTGAGATGGAGCAGGAAATACAGAGGAGGGTGTTAAGGTTTTCCAAAAAAACAAAAGCCTTAATGGAAGACGAAACAGGAATAAGCACATCTGTTGATGATGATGATATTAAACGTTACCTTGATGAGGTACTAATAGAAGTTAAGGCCATGAAGAATAACCGCAATCACTAGGGTCTTCTTTTCATGCAGCACAAAGCAAGGCCTAAGGCAGCTACGGAAGCGTGGTATGCGCTACGCGCATTTGCACTAATATTTTAGTAAGATTAAAGGAAATTATATTGCAAATTTTTAGAGATCGAAAAATAATATTATCTATTGAAAAATATCAGAAAATTCTTATTCCTGGACTAGTATAATATATAAGAAATAAAGAACATCCTGGCGATGAATTAGAAGCCAAGGACGGTACCATTCATCCTGGAAATCGGCCTCATCACCATTATCTTGTCAACTCCAACAACAGAAGACGATTGTAATAATCGATGACAACCTAGACAGAGAACACTGTAACAAACATTATTGAGAGTCAAGATTTGGTACATACTAACAAAGTGACTGAATTTGAATTGGACGAGAATGAGTTGAAAAGATATTTAGATGTAGTCATAAAAGAAGTTAGAATGAAGTGAGTAAACGGAGGTTCCTGATACTTTCCTTTCATACCTTTATAGAGCTAGACTAATAGCATCCAATAAATTGTGATTTGTTCCGGTTATACGGAGACGTAGACGGTCGGGGTTCTAATTCAAGCAAAAATCTTCTTTGATATTAGCAGTCAAAAAAATCATATATTATCATATTATCAAATAATTATCATATATCAAATAATTATTATATATCATATTATTAGCATAAAATTCTTATTCATGTAAATCCTATACTTAAATATAAATGATCGGTGCCAAAGTATGAACAAGGCTTCCAACGATAATCCAGAGCCAAGGAACGGGACTATCCATACTGGAAAGTTAAAGCAAGACCCCACAGAATCTTCTTTACCGCTCGCATCTTCCCAACCCCAACGGCACAAAAGGATTCTGGTTGTTGACGATAACTCTGATATTGTGCTTACCTTACGTATTGGACTAGAAAGTGATCCAACTATGCAGGTTTTTGGTTTTGATAATCCAGTTACTGCTTTAGTAGAATTTAAGCCTGATTTTTACGATCTATTACTAATTGACGTTAACATGCCTTTAATGGACGGCTTTCAATTAGCCCAGAATTTACTAAGGAGGGACCTCAATGTCAAGGTTTGTTTCATAACTGCTGGAGAAATAAATATGAATGCAGCAAGAGAAGTGCATCCACTCAAGAGTATAGGCTGTTTCGTTAAGAAGCCAATTTCTGCAGAACAATTGATAAAACGCATTAAAGCAGAATTAGAGTAGATAGGGCAAGCTGTCCTAACTGAAAAAAATAGAAGTCAGTCTAATCGATTTGAGACCACTTTCGCATCCATTGTAAAAGTCCTATCACTGATTCTACAAGCTCTTGCCCTTTACCGGTAAGGCGATATTCAACCCTTGGGGGTATCTCATTATACGCCTTCCTTTCAAGAATCCCATTCTTTTCTAACTGTTTGAGTCTTATAGCTACTACTGCTGAATCCTTTCATGGATTTTCTGAATTTTATATAACGAACTGGATCTGTAGTACAACATAGCGGTATTAAGATTTCAAGTGTTCCTCTTTTAGTGATTAATTCCCGCAGTTTTTCGGTTTCATTCATAAGTACTTCACCTTCATATCCCTCAAAACTACAAGAATCGTTAAGAACAGGAAGGGTGTTTCCTATTTTTCGTGGCACAATTGATTTTTTAGACGACCTTGCTTTAGTTTCCATTTTTACACTTACTTTACCTAGCTTCTCTTGACAACTTAAATAGTTTCTCTGGTAAACACATCTATATGACGACTAATTCTTTAAATTTAAAGAAAAAGGTAAAGGAAAGATATGGAAAGGTAGCCCTGACAGGTGACTCATGTTGTGGTCTTTCAGTAAGTTTTGATAGTGGAGGATGTTGCTCAGGAAGTAATACAGTTCTGCAACCTTCACAATCTGCTGCGCAAGTGTCTGAACTAGTCGGATATGGCTCAGAAGAGCTGAGTTCCATCCCAGAAGCATCCATCCTTGGAGCAGGATGTGGTACGCCGACAAAGTTTGCTTTCATAAAGGAAGGGGATACAGTCGTTGACCTAGGTTCGGGTGCAGGAATTGACGTATTTCTTGCGGCTAACATAGTGAAGAGTTCTGGAAGAGTAATAGGCATTGACATGACTGATGAAATGTTGGAAAAAGCAAAAAAGAATGCTGCTGATAATGGATACAAGAATGTTGAATTCAGAAAGGGAGACATTGAAGAAAGAATTCCTGTTGACGATAATAGTGTAGATATTGTAATTAGTAACTGTGTGATCAATTTAACAACAGACAAAGTAAAGACATTCAGAGAAATTTACAGAGTTCTCAAGCCTAACGGAATTGGTAGAATGGTCATCTCAGATCTGGTGACGGATAAGCAAATCGCAGATGACCCGTCATCGATAGACCCAGATAAGTGGTGCAGTTGCATTGACGGAGCTCTTACTAAAGAAAATTATATTGCCAGTATCAAAAAGGGCGGATTTGGTCTAGTGGAGGTACTAGAGGAAAGGCGCTATACAGAAGGAGATCAAGTTGATAACAGGAAGATTACTAGCCTTGTCATTAAGGCAGTAAAGGAATAACTGTGACAAAGGTTTTACTGAAAATTAGAGGTTGCAAATAAAATGAAATTTTCTTTTGGTAGTAAATCAAAAGTTAAGACAAAGAAAACTATACTCTTTGTCTGTGTGCAGAATGCAGGCAGAAGTCAGATGGCAGAAGGATTCTTCAAGAAATATGCTCCAGAGGAATTTGTACCATCTAGTGCAGGTACAAAACCAATCTCGCAAATAAATCCGCTTGCAATACAAGTAATGAAAGAAATTGGAATAGACATATCTAAACAAAGATCTAAGGACCTCACGGAAGATATGATGAGAAATTCAGATAAAATTATCAATATGGGTTGTATGGACAAGAATTTCTGTCCTACATTGTTTATTCCTAAATTAATCGATTGGGGTATCGAAGATCCAAAAGACAAACCAATTGAAAAAGTTAGAGAAATCAGAGATGAGATTGAGAGAAGAATCAAGGAACTTGCAAGAGACATTTCTGTCACTGAAGAAGAAAACAGTAGATAAACTTACATTAAATCAAAAAAGGTTCATTGTAGAAGTAATCGGTACATTCATCGTAGTTGTATTGGCTACCGGTGCAGTAGTGATAGACGCTAAATTCAATGGAATATTTGGTATATCCTTTATAGCTTTTCTTCCATTCATAGGAGTAGCAGCAGGAGTGTACTTATTTAGTAAGATTTCTATGGCTCACTTTAATCCTGCAGTGACACTAGGGTTTCTGATTACTAAACACATTACAAAACTACAGCTAGTATACTATTTCACAGCAGAAATACTGGGTGCATTGCTAGGCAGCCTATTTGTAATGTATATAATTGGAAGAGAAGTTAACTTAGGTGCAAACTCACCTAATTATGCATTCCCTTTACCTTCGATATTTGGAGTTGAAATACTAGCTTCTGCATTATTGATGGCTGTAATAGTGGTGGTTGTCTATACCAAAGGATTGAGAGGATACGGCGGACTTGTCATCGGAGGAATAGTTGGACTTGACATTTTCTTTCTAGCATTCATATCTGGAGCATCAATGAATCCTGCACGTTCACTTGCCCCAGCATTAGTTTCGGGAGTTCTGGATAATCTATGGTTGTATTGGAGT
>JAATVP010000242.1 GCA_014523625.1 Nitrososphaerales archaeon TH5896 | reverse complement strand
TATGTTTTAGCAGATCTTTATTCATGGCTCGAACCTCATTCTGGGCTTTCATATCCCTATTTAGCTCCCGCATTCAGTAATATGACTACTACGACGCCTTCTGGAGCAAATGAAACTGGCAGCAGCAACAGCAATATGACTTGAGCAACGTTCTTGTCTATCCAAGGTGCAGAGTCTGGCTCAGTATATGAAATAAATGCTACAACTTCTACACTAGAGTTAAGTGATGTATCTGATAAGACAATATTATTTTCAGATAGACCTGAAAGAATAGTAGCATCTATTGACACAGCCGACTTTATCGGCAACTGGAGTACAGGGGTAACCACTAGTCCTTGATGATCCACTTCTTGGCAATATAGGAAGGATTACTATTCGAGCCAGTATCAATCATTCCAACAGGTCTGCTTTCCGTTTCAAGCGTGCCAGTATTAGGATTCCAATCAGGTGATAGTTCAGGAATAAAGTTACTTCTGTTAGGCTCTATAATCTTATCACGTACCTCTTGTAGCCTCCTGTTTATCTCACATTGAGAAAGTGAACCGATACCACGATATCTCAAATATACTGTAGTTCTTGGATCTGTCATGATGTCTTATTCCTCTGGATTCTCCTCTTGCTGCGCCAAACGCTGAACCTCATAGAAGCATGCCACTTCATATTTCATCTTGAGAGTGGGCTTTACTATTCTCATTCTAATATGAGATACTATGCACTCAGTCTATAAATCATTTATTTGCTAGCCAAAACCTATTGACATTATGACTTACAAGGTCAAGGGGTAAGTTTTAACGCATGATGTTACTAGTTAGAATTTATCATTTTTTCACGAATGATATCACTTGTGATATTCATTAGGCCTTGTAGATCTTACACGATAATGTATGTTTAAGCATATATATTTATGATAAAATTCATATTCTAGCAGACTATAATGAAAGCTGTCATGACGGGATACAGGATGTCATTCATTGTCTTTGCATCCTTCATCATCATTGGAGGCTTTGTTATTTGTCATCACCCACCCTCTAAAGAAGTTAAGGCTCAACATCACGGCGCACCACCTCCGGCAGCGGCGATTGGAGACAGAAAGTTGGTATTAGATATGAAAACAGAACCTGTGAATATTAAACAAGGTGATGATGTTCTAATGAGTATTGGATTCCTAGATGAAGGAAAAAGCGAAAATATTCAACACGTGACCATTAGAATGGATATATCCAAGGATGGGAAACACATATTATCTGACTTCTTTCATGATCATAACGGCGAAGTCAAATTGATGTTCAAAAATAAAGGAGGAGGCTCATCAAGTCACGCTATCGGGGGAAACCAAGATGTGCTCACAAACGCATGGATAGCTGATCCAGGGTCTCCTATAATGATTAGCGGCCCTGTATTCAATCAAAGTGGTACATATAATGTAGTTTTGGAGTTAAGTACGATAGACAATGACAAGACAGATTTAGTAGAGCCGTTAGACTATCCCTTCGATCTTGATGTTTCATAGAGTTGGAATCTGCTTTAGTCACAATTTTTAATAATCGTATAGCGATTCGTTAAAATGATTCCTTCGACGTCCTACAACTTAATCACACGCGTAATCACACTTCCACGATTTCCACTCCCGGTATATGCAGATAGTTGCCAGCCGCCTTTTTGATATGTGTAGGGTCACATCCGGTGTTCGCATTCTCCCTTAGTCATCGATCCGAACTCTTCCAGCCATTGTTGGTTGATCATAATTCCCAAATTTGATAACAGCTGAGAAAATTTGAATATAAAATTGAATCTTTCTTTTTTACCTATCGAATTAAGATCTTCGTTCATAGGGAATATCAAAACAGAGTTAAGTTCTCAAGATGACTTGATTGGCATCACTGAAACCAAGTCAAATTCAATGTTCTCAGACAGAAATGAAAATAGAATAGTTGGTTTCGCAGATGATATTGACAAATTATGCACTGTCCAGTGGGTCAGTGGTTCATTAAAGGATTTCAAATTCTTTATAGAAAATATACTAAGAAACAATTATGGTGAGTACATGGTAGCTGAAGATATCGAGTCAGCCGATACACTAACAATACTAAAGCAAGGTGACGTTGAACAGTTTGGCATGTACGTATGTAGTCATTGTGGGACATTCTTTAAAAGCATAGAGGAAAGAACTGTGCATGAGAGAATCCATTATTTTATGTAGAGTGGATGAATCTATAGTTTGGCGAACCCCCATCTACCTATCATTCTACTGGTAGAAATGTATGCAGTTTGTTCGAGCATCCCGATTGTCGATCCCAACCACTTCAGAGATCTCTTCTTTACCAATCGTCAGGAACTATGCATGGATTCAAAAATTAGTGAATAGTCTTGGTTGTTAGTTACGAAAATGACAGCTGTGAACTCTAGCATATAAAAAAGGTCAACTACGTATCACATCACACTTGCTGTTTCTATGAACACAAAAAAAGATCATTCTAGGAAGACAATAGGTACTTTACAGGGAACTTTGATCCTATACTTTCCATATATTGTTGCTAGAAGAATGTTGACATCATTGTCTTATTTTAAAAGCTATAATGTATTTACAATTTTAGTAGATTCTAGATTATTGCATACTAGCATAATCAGGAATATTAGTATTGGTAACGTATCTGAAAAGACTATCTCTGGCATCAAAAAAAGCATCGAAAAAGCTAGGTCTCACCTAAATGACCATGTCACCGCGGAAGGGAGAATAATCAATCTAGATAAAAAATGTGAATATTGCCAGATATATATGCAAGAATAGCAATCGGTTTTATCTTTTTAGTTCAAGTCATTAAAATTGAACTTTTAAGGTGACTACACTTAACAGTAGTTCTTAGGTAAGATATGATTCAGCTTAACATGGAAATGGCAAGAATTGAAAATGTTGTAAATTCTCTCAGGTCAATTATGAACCTTGTATCAAGATTAGACAAATAGTCACGCAAGAAATTGAAATGGGAATATCATAACTTAGAAGGTTGTCAGATATTTTTACAAATAGAACTTATATGGGTTAGGTTGAATATCCTTGCTCATTTATGCCTCACAATTGTTAAGAAACAAATACTCTACTATATTAAGCATCAATGACTGATATTACCCCTTGAATAGATAATAGCTCGCCGGAAACAAAGCTCTGAGTGTGAAACACAAAAGACCACCAGCCCGCTTAGAATGAGCACAGCCGATAATAATAGCTGAAAAACAGTAGGTTGTTAACTAGATTGATTCTAATTTATTAAAGCTCCTTAACAATTTTTTTTAATATGCATTCAGAATAATCAAAATCAAAACTGTAACGTTGTTATCATGTCGTTTGGCAATAAATGGAATAAACAGCAAGGAGATAGCGTAGGCGAATCCGTCAGAAATAAGATACTTGAAGGTGTAAAGCCACAGGCTCCATTGAAGCCACGTATTGAGGAGGCTAGAAGCAAGTTGCAGATGCAGGTTACAAAGCTTGAGACGATTTCAACTAAAATGCAGGAAAAAGATAAACTCATTTTCGGTAGGATTGTAACTGCAATGCAGAATCATGATAGTCGTTATGCAAAATTGTTATCGAATGAACTCTCTCAAATCAGAAGGATGAACAAGATGGTTAATTCTGCTAAGTTGGCTTTGGAACAGATACAATTACGGCTCAATACCATGACTGAACTAGGGGATGTCGTGATTACACTTAGTCCCGCGATGTCAGTTATAAAGGGAATTCAAGGCGGGCTTTCCTCGATGATGCCACATGCAGACCAATCTTTTGGTCAAATATCTGATCTATTGGGTAACATAATGTCAGGCACAGGTCAAATACCTTCGCCTGAAATATCAAGTGGCACTTTGAGCCTGGATGATGAAGCAATAAAAATTATTGAGGAAGCTACTGCAGTGGTTGAAGAGAATACTAGGGATAAATTTCCCGACCTCCCAACTCAGGGACCAGAATCAAGGACTGAAAGCTCAATTTACTAGAATGATAGTCTCATTGAGAAATGTCGTAATTCCCCTCCACCTTTCACTTTTTAATGTTTTCTGATTTATCTGAATGTTTATGGAATATTCTTTAACAGATCGCAGTCAATTTTAACGCTACTCCATTTGAAACTCTATGTATGTGCTAACTGTGAAATAAGTAGCTATAGATGTAAAATTATTTAGTACGATATGGGACACTAACAATCCTATCTAATTAAGGAAATCTCAAGATATCATTCAAAGTAGCATTTGTAACAAAACATCTCATGATGTTGCGAAGGTAACGGCAGCTAGGGCCGTATTAATGTCATGGGAGACCTCACAATTTTAGTCATGGTTTTGTTTCAATCTCCTTATCTGGTCTGCTACTTATTTAGTAACGTACGTGTGATACGGATAATCTAGAATGATCCATTTTTAGTTACTAATAGAAAATAAACAGCATAGAAGTTCTGAACGAATTTTAATTTAGGAGTAGTAACTGGAGGAATGAATTGTTTAGACTGCTATCCTGCTGTATTGAAAATGTAAGGCGATCCAAGTGGACAACTGGCTGGGTCGCTCTTTTTTTCCGTTATTCTATAGCTATCGCTATATCAATTAAAAATAATTGAATGTCTTTTCAATTATGACTGCTAGTACGTTGGGAGTGGTAGGGCAAGGGGTTGGTTGCACTCCTGAGTTCCTTGCTCAGTTTTTTGAATTCATCAAAGACGATAATTAGAAGAATTCTTTGACATACTTCAGGATGAGTATTGGAGAATTGGGACAAGTTTTTACATGCCTAAGTTTTTAGTTAATGATGGAGTAAGTCGAATTATACAAGATGCCTGATTATAATAAAAAACCTGATTATAATAAAAAACCTCGAATGTCTTCATTCACAAGGCTAGGGATAGCGTTACTTGTTGTCGGAGCACTAATTGTAGGAATAGGAACCTATTATGATCGTGGCGCCATTTCGCTCTATGGCCTTTTTCTTGTTATAGCTGGGTTTGTGTTGTATTTCGCCACTGCTATCGTATCTAGAAAGATGAAAACATGATGAAGTAACAAGGTGAAGCACTAAACAAGTCATCAAACTAGATATATAGCAGGTTTAAATGGACGAGAGAATCTTGCTTTTGATTGTGGATCATTTTTCTTTGCATCCTCGTCATCTTCACTAAACACCGAAATTCCAATATTCTCGTCTCCCAATTCTGATGAAATCAGTGACGCCGCGTCTTCAATTGTCCTTGGTTCGTCTAATTTCTTAGTATTCAATTTAAGCGAACGCCGCTCAATCGTAATAGAAAGAATATCCTCCATAATTTTCTTTATCAACTTAACATCTGATCTGGCTCGAGTTGCTTCTGAATCGCCTAGTGCTTTCATCACATCACTCAGGCTTGAATTACGATTCGTGATAATTAGCTCAAGTATTATTTGATATGCTTTCCACTTCCAGCTAGCCGAAGTGTATATATTAATATGAGCGGGTTTTATTTTTGTGACCTTCAGGATATTTTGTATATCTTGTATAAGATTCTTGATTAGATCTTCAGTCTCTTCAGCAGCGGGATCGATGTTTTCCTCCATTGAACTCGGCCAAACCAAATTTGCCCTATTCCCAGAAGAATCTCCGACGATGCTACTCCATACTTCGGCAGCCAAAAAAGGAGCAAAAGGCGCGAGCAATTTGATTCTCGTCTCGAGAAACACTGTCAATATTTTAGTTACTAACGTTTCGCTTCTGCCCTTAGATTTTACTCTCTTGTTATACCATTGCAGATCCTGCTCCATTGAGTACAATATTGTATGTAGCACCTCTCTCACGCGGAGTCGTTCCATTAATTCTGTAGTATCTCTTATCCTTCTTTGTATTACACTCAAAATCCATCTATCCTCAAACTCAGTAACACTATGGTTGTTATAAAACTGCTCTAGCAATGATAGATTATTAATATTTGAACTAGAAAGAAGTAACCCCATTTGATATATATCATCCAACCTGGATCGAATACCACGAAGTGCCTCGAATGAGAAATCTGCATCTTGAAGTAGTTCAGCAGAACTCAATAATGCCACTCGAATTGTGTCCGCGCTATGGTCTTTTACGGCTTGCCGTAGGGGAATAATATTTCCAAAGGATTTAGACATCTTTTTGCCGTCCATAAGCACTGAACCGTTTACTACGATTTGTATGGGCCAATTGGCCTTATCAAATATAGCTACGTGGTTAAAGACAAAGAAGGTAAGATGATTAGGGACAAGATCCCTTCCGGAATGTCGTGTATCAACAGGATAAAAGTATGTAAACTCTGTTCTCATATTGCGTATGAGCTCCTCAGAAAGTTTAGACCTTTCTGAAATTTCTTTAAGAGAACCTTCTCCCAAAAATATGTAGTCAAAAAGGGAATCAGTTAAATTTTCCGCAGTTATTTTATTATCGGTCCCATCAAAATATCTTGAAATAATGTAGTATGCAGTATATATGACTGAATCAGATAGACTTTCTATGATCCAGTCTTGGTCCCAAGGCAATCGTGTTCCTAGACCGGACTTCCTTGCACACGCTCTCTCTTTCAACCAGTCTACTACATAGTTGAATTCAGATCTTATTTCATCAGGAACGATATCCATTCCATTAATGCATTGATGAGCAAGATTTTTCCACTGAACATTACTATAATCGAGAAACCACTGATCATTTAGTACCTTTACTACGCATTCTTCACCACACCTGCACTTGACTGATTTATTGACAAATTCATATAGTATTTCTCCAATTCCGTTCTGCAATAATTCGGATCTAATAAGGTCTTTTGCTTCTGAAACTGTCATCCCCGCATACTTTCCAGTATTTTCTTTCATCCTCCCTTTGTAGAATTCATGAGAATACAGCTCTGTAGTAGCCTTTTCCAAAAGAGGATCGTGTTGATCCTTTACACCTAACCTTTCAATTATGATCTGAGAGGGAACTACGTTACCACCTTCATTTCCTTCGGATTCGATAATTGTTATTGGTTTGACTATATCAGAAATATGCAATCCGGCTGAGGAATTGCCAATTTTTAAATCTAGCAGTGCCTGAAAATCATAGGGAGCGTGAGCTGGCACAGACATAACCAATCCGCTGCCTCCCTTAGGATCTACGAAGGACGCAGGATATATGGGAAGTCTGTTTTGTGTTATAGGATTATTCACATACTTGCCTACTAACTCCATGCCATCTATTTCGTGATCGATGTCCACCTTATGACCTTGATGTTCAAATTTCTTTACTGCGTCACGACTAATAATCCACATTGGTTCACTACCTACCCCCACACGTGCGACTACGTATATTACATGGGGGTTAATCCATAAATTGGTAACACCATAAACAGTTTCAGGCCTTAGTGTAGCCACTGGTAGTACATATGTGTCACCTAGGTTGAACTTTACTAACGTATATTCAATGAAATTAGGTTCTATGTCTCCTAATGTATCATGCTGGCTAACTGGATTCTGATCTCTAGGACACCACCCAACTGGATGAGACCCTTGAATTATGAGGCCCTTTTTCTTAAGAAGGTTAAACTGCCATGAGATAAATTTAGAAAATGTTTCGTCGATGGTAGTGAATTCCCTCCTCCAATCTATTGAGAACCCCATCTCATTCATCCCTTGTTTTATTTCTTGATGGAAAAATCTCGCAATATTCACTGGCTCGTTGAATGACTCTATAGCCTTAGAGGGAACACCATACACATTGAGAAAGGTATTATATAGATCCGTATCTCCAGATACCAATCTACGAGACATTGCCAGTATGGGTGTACCCGTATAGTGAAAACCCATTGGAAATAATACATTGTACCCTCTCATCCTCTTGTAACGAGCGTGAGCATCGGCAAGTGTGTACGTTCTCCCGTGTCCTATATGCTGGGGGGAATTTGGATATGGGTATGCAACCGTTACTAAATATTTTTGCTTCGTAGGATCAGGATTAGATTCAAATATCTTCTGTTCATTCCATATCTGCCTCCATTTTTTCTCGATTAAATGCCAGTCTGGCCTAGCAGCGTGCTTTTGTGTACGAAGATACGAGTCAGGCAAAAGCATATCAACGCCCAATAGTTTGTGAAATCATCTCTTCTAATGATGATATCGTTTCTCGAATCTTTTGCTTAAATTTCCCACCTCCCTGACCAAATGCATCATTTCCTCCCCCTGATCCGCCGAGGTTCAGCGAAAGCCGTTGGGCTATATCGCCTGCCTTGATCCTTTTTCTCGCCAATTCTCCAGCAAATGTAATGACACGTACACCCTGTCCCTTTCCAATAAGTGCGACAAAAATCAAGTATGGATCGTTCTGGGTCGCTGTCTCGCCTAGTGAGATATAGTAATCTTCGCCAAGCTCCTCATCGTGTATACTAAATAACTTGATTCCATCAGATGAGATCACTTTCGCATCTTTGAAAATTGAATTCATAACAGAGGGATGAGTTCTTCTTATGACAGCTCTCAGCTTCCTCTTGGTCTCGTCTGCCTCGTCAACAGATTTACGCAACGATTCTACCACCTTTTCTTTGCTTGCTCCTAAGACGCGCGAGATAGTATTAAGCTGATTCTCTTGTTTTTCCACATAATCTATTGCCGCTTCACCTGCAACAAATTCTAGTCTTACAACACCGTCCTGAATTCTTTCTGTCCTGAAAATCTTTATCAAGCCAATTTCACCAGTACGATTAACATGAGTTCCTCCGCAGGCTTCTATGTCCCAATCTTTAATATTTACAATTCTGACTTTTCCTGATGGAACTACACCTCCTTGATAAATTCTAAAGGAGTAATTTCTTTCTGCATCAATTCGATCGAAAGTATTTATTAATACCGGACTATCCTGCCTGACAACTCTGTTTGCGGCTCTTTCTATTCCTTCGATCTCCTCTCTAGTAAGTGATGAGTGGTGGGTAATATCCAGTCTCGCATATCCTTCGTCCTTGAATGCAGAATTTTGCCACACCCACGGTCCAAGGATACTTCTAGCAGAGGCATTCATAATATGAGTAGATGTATGGTGTTTAGTAATTAGGTCCCTCCTTCTTGGATTTATGCGGATTCTAACCTTTTTTCCGGGTAATAGACCCCTTGAGGAACCAACTTTATGAATTACTATTTCGTTTTGCTTTGTTACATCCAATACCTTAATCCCTTCGATATCTCCGGTATCAGGCTCCTGACCTCCACCCCGAGGATAAAATATAGTTTGATCGAGTATAACGTACTTATTCTCCACAATGGCCAGGATTTTAGCATCAGACTCTGTCATCAAATCATGTTCATAATACAATAACCTAGTTGGCTGTAATTCTTCAATGCCTGTAATTGGCTTAAGATTGTGTGTCGGTTGATGAGATTCATGTAGTTCAGATAGCCGAGCATAAAAAGCTTGGGGAATACTTTCAATCGCACCTGATTCCATAAGGTATTCAGGCGTGATACCATCTGATTCGTACAGTCTTATAAGATCATCCACTGAAAGGCTTTCTTTCTTGCCCTTTATTGACGAGGTAATGGAATTCATTCGTTCCTTTGACCCCAGATATCTATTAGACTCAATTTGTAAAATGGTTCTGACATCATTTACGTGTTCTTCTAATTCGGGGTACATCCTTTTCAGATATCCGATGTGTATGTCCGCTATATCAGCTAAGTCAAATTTCCAACCCAATCTTTCTAATATTGCCAATGCCCTTCTAAGAATCACCCTTAGATTATAGCCACCTCCCACATTAGATGGAATAGAGCCATCGCTAATGGCAAAGAGTAATGTCCTTGTATGATCAGCGATAGTATACATTACTTCGAAAGGATTAACTATCTTGTTCAAATCTTCAAATGAGATTTTCATTTCTTTCACAAAGGTGGACTTGAGAGCTCTTAGATCTACCTCGGTTCTCTCTAACGCATTTGAAACATACCTAAAGTAGCTTCCAAGTATTTCTTTATCGAGCGTTGTTCCAGTTTTGCTCATCATCTCATTAATGACTGGACCGAAAGTACAATCGTAACTGGTTGGAGTGCCCATTGTTATCCATGAGAAACGCTCCAATCCTGCCCCCATGTCTATAATTCGATGTTTCATTGTTCGATATTCATTTTCGTTTCCTTCAAATTCGGTAAACACCGCATTACCCAGTTCAAGCCCATTGACAAAATATTCTAGTGAATACCCAAATGCACCTGCTCCCATCCAGACATCCTCTACGAAAGTAATAGCCGCGGGATCTATTCCCAATATTTTCGTCAACAATTGGTAATCTAGATCAATACAACGATCCTTCCAATACCCTCCTTCGGCATCTGCGTCGCAGGTTTGTCCTATCATGCAAAAGGTTGTGTAATGGCGACCGCTGATGCCCACATTCTCTATGTCGTTAAACCGAACACACATTTGAGGTACTACCAAAGGATTAGCAGGGAGTTCAAAGAACACCTTGTTTTCAACTACTCTCTGAAAATCTACGATAGAGGCTATTGTGTAATAAAGGTCATCGCGCCATCTACACACAACAGGATACCTGTTTACTATTGTATGTTCATTTGACCCAAAGAATGCTTTCACTTCCTTCCACGTATCAATATAGTCTAGACGCTTGTTTGTTGGGGGGTTTCCAAGAAATCCATAAGCCTCATGATCAGGACATGCAGTTCTATCTACAAGAGACCAAAAAAACTTATCACATTGATTGCATTTGTGCCGCTGAAATCCAACTTTATCGAAAAGTGCTATTTTATAGTATTTATCCGGATTAGCAGAAAACAGAGCAGAAAGTTCCTTTTTGCCCAATACTTTGTATGCCGTGTTAAATAGAGTAATAACGGTTTCGATCCTTAGCTTGAAGTATATATTGATTCACAGAGCTGATCGATTCTGAGAATGACGAAACACTTCTTGCAAGCCGCTAGTTCATTGGCAATTTGAACATGGAAAATGATAACTGATTAATTTTTAAATGTGAAACTATTAAGATCGGATGTGATAAGATCTCTACAGAGTGCAGGTATGGTACAATTTTGGGCTCGTATTCACAAGATTCTTTTAATTCATAATTACTTGATCCGAATAATTCCATCTTAATGATAATTCCCATGGTTCGTCGATCACAGAAATTATTGGTGGTGTAAAATTCGGATAGTTAGTATTGGTCTCCAAGTTAGTAATTGTGTACAGCAAAAACGAATTATTATGATGTGATCATGTGCAGGGATACGTTTACTTTTTTTTGATGATCACATAAATCTATCAAATGCTTGTGTCCCGGATTGGCTTTATCATGCAACCTCCTTGGGACACCGGCATCATAACATACACGTGTTCGTCACTCTTTGCTATCAAATGCAATATGAACCTAAAAATAAAAGAATTTGATGAAATCACGTTCAATTTTCATTGGCACGATCTAGATATATTAGCGGATCCTAGATAGGCCATGCGAGAGGGAGTAGTAGTCAGAAAAATAGATTTGAAGTGCCTAATTCTGTACCATTAAATCGTAACCCTTTCCCTTTACTTTGGTAGGTGTAGGTGTAATCACACTAAAGTTTAGGTGCAATCGTCACTCCCAACGAACGGAATTGATTTATAGCCACAGTAAAATTTACTTTAAGTTCGGAAACTAAAAGAAATGCAACGATGGTTGACATAAACCCAAGACACAGCTCCGGGATCTAAGTTTTAATTCACATGCCAACCTTGATGCCCTTCCTGTGCTCTTTGCATTTCGCTATGTATTTAGGCTTCACAAGATAACCATGGGAAATCAATAGAACTACCATTATGGCTTGTAGGGAGGTGTCAGCAGATGATTAAGCTGAGTTGGATCTCATTTGTTAGGTCATCGTAGCAAGGTTCAAATTTATTCATTGCCTAGTTTATGTGGTTATGGCTAGAAAAATGGTAGTTTTGTTACCTGCCATTCTGGCCGCCTTTATTATCGGAGTTTTAGGTCTCATTCTGGCCCCTTCAGAGGTCAAGAATAGAGATCTCAGCTTTCCTACTGGCACGATAAAAATTGACAACGATACTATCAAAGTAGAGGTAGCCAAATCACCTGAGGAGAGACAAAGATGGTTGATGTTCAGAGATGATCCGATTCCTATGGATTCGGCAATGTTATTGATTTACGGAAAGCCAGACCTCTACGCACTATGGCTAATCAACATCCAATATAATCTTGATTTGATCTGGCTTGATGAAAATGGCCATGTGATCTATGCAAAAGAGAATGCACAAATTTGCACGAATCCATTTGATGCTTCAGAATGCACTTACAAGAATACCTCACCTGCTAAGTATGTGATAGCCGCTTCATCAGGATTCATAGCGAAGCATAATATTTCAACAAGCTCGACAAT
>JAATVP010000241.1 GCA_014523625.1 Nitrososphaerales archaeon TH5896 | reverse complement strand
GTCGAATCCACTAAATCGATATGCAAGATTACGAGATTGATTTTGGATTCTACGAATTTCTCTAGAATGGTTTGAGTTTCACTAAGTGAAATCCTAAATTCCGGCTTTGCTTTTAAAGCCTTCCACATTCTAATTTGTGAACTTTTGATAATAGATTCTATGTCGATTACTGCATCAAGATATAATTTGTTGATAAAAGGGCTTCCTAATTTGCTCCGTAATGGAATTTGTGTCCTTTTATTTATCTCATCTCTAATAATCTGCATAACATCATCCTTGTTTATGTCTAATTCTAGCGCAATTATTTCAGGGTTGATTCCTGAATTGTATAAGTTTAGTATAGTGTTTCTTTGTTCTGATGGCGTTAATAAATCGAATCACCTGATGTAATTTCAAATACATGGTATAATAAAGATGTATTTGGGCATTATTTAATGAATACAAATTGTATTCATCTAGTAGCCCGCTCATTAAATGAGTTATGAGTAGCAAATACCAAATAAATCAAGAAGTCCTCAAGAATGGTCTTTCGTGCGAAGAATGTAGCATTATTTTCACTACAAACCCCATAACTGGAAAGGGGCAATTTACAAGGATAAGTATTAAAAGGATTCATTAGGAAACTTGCAAAGGCAGCAAAGCCAAAGACAATGCGGTTTACAACGCCAAACCTGAACCTTGACCATTCCGGACAAAATGCATATTATTCTGTAGTGGACTTCAAAGGACCGTAGTTAGATCTGCTTCTTATTCTCTACTTAAAGAATCCATGTTATAGTAATTTTACAGGTTTTGAAAACCTTCTATTAGTTGGTCTTCCAGAACCCCTCATGCAAACTCGCGATAGTTTACCATTGGTTAGTTCTTCAGTAAGATTTCTGGCATTGAGCATTATTATTGAGGCTTTACCTTGACAAAGTTAAATAAGTAAACCTGCAAGTCCCCATTGGTTGAATGCAAATGATCGATGCAGCGGTTTGCAGGACTTTGTGCCTAGCAAGGTGTTATCAAAATATCCCTTTCGCAAGTCGGTTACGTACGCATTTTCTTCTTTTGCCTTCCAATAATTTGCACATTTCCAATGTCTCTGCCACCATACTTTCTGTTTCCTAGATGTGCTTTGAATCAAACTCGAAACCAATTAATGCCGCGAATAAACTCCATCAAGTTGCGATCAGTTTCGACAGGTTCTCAGGTTCCACTGCCTTTTCGAGTAAAGCATTTTTATAATTTGTTCACTACAATTAATGCATTCCCTAATCAAGAGGCACTGTGTCCTTTCGAAAAGTAACAATAGAATGTCACGGCCGTCGCACTACATTTTCGTGACAAATCTCTCATAATTTGTGATCCAAGCAACAGCCATGATACACCGACGTATTGTTAATACGAATAACGAACTGCGTCCATCAGACGATGACCCCGCACTTAACACTTAATCATTTGCTGTTATATCTATTTTCTGTTCATTCAATTATTCTTCGATTATTTTATGTACATCATAAATTATACTTAATTCATTGCCCTCTAGACGTCGAACCTTTGGATTGCTGATTAGTACTAATGACAAGAAGTTTCAATGGTTGCTTGGATACCAAGGGTTTTCCAAACTCTGTCATATCTACCAATTTACCTCGGTTAATATTAAAGAGGCTACAAAGAAGCTGCATCATTCCATTCATGTATCGCTGAAAGATGGTCTGTATTTTATTGGACTTTCAATTACAACATTTCTGAGATAGAAGAATGTGCTGTCGGGCAAGTTGAAAAGCAATGACATAAATGAATTACAGGTCATTGAACATTTGCAAAAGACATTCATTCAATCTCATCTTTTTGTTAACCTAGTTTTATTATTTCGTCCCATGTTCCCGTTGCAGAAAGCATATAGTATTTACTATGGCCCTTTTGTTCAAACTGTATGATGTCTCCACCAGATATCTGGATTCGAAATATTTTTCCTAGGAATTGCAGAAAACTTGGCCCTGCCACTATACTTTTGGTCTCCTTCTCTAGAGGTTTATCATAAAATTTTTGTAATCCATCTTCCAGACCTGATTCACTAATTGTCTCCACCAGTTTGGAAATATCCATGTCTACTGATTTTTGCTTGAATATTCTAAGTATAGCCATCTCTCAACAAATCTTCATCATACATGTATATAAAAGAAAGGAATCTTTTCTAAGCATACTCAATTAGTTGTCATGCTATTCTGTAATCAGTTTGACTTATGCGCGTTTATTTTTTTTCTAATGCACCTAGATAGTCTTTACAACGGCCATCAGAACATACTACTTATGCTATTCTATCTCACAGTAACTGATTTAGCAAGGTTGCGTGGATAGTCTGGATCTACATTCTTTACAAGTGACAAGTAATATGCTAAAATCTGAAGCGGTAATACTTCAATAATAGGATAAATAATATTACACTTTATGAATGGGATCTTGATAAATATATCATATACTTCATCTGGCTTATTAGAAATACCAATTATCGTAGCGCCTCTTGCTTTTATTTCATGAGCACTAGCAATATTATTATCGGAAGTAGTGTCGTTAGGATTTACAATTATGACGTAGCTATTTACATCAATTAACGCCAATGGTCCGTGTTTCAATTCGCCCGCTGCGATTCCTTCTGCGTGGATATAAGATAGTTCCTTTATTTTCAGTGCTCCCTCAAGTGCAATCGGATAATGAATTGATCTACCGAGCACATAAATATCTCGTGCGTCTCGAAGCTTCTCCGCAATACCATGTATTTCATTTTCAGCAGCTAATGCTTCCTGAAGTGCATCAACAAGAATTTGTCTATTGATTTTAAAGCCTAAATAACCATTGCATAATTCATCTACTATCATATAAGTTAAAGATAATTGAGCCGTGAAACTTTTGGTTGCAGCTACTCCTATTTCCGGCCCACATTCGATAGTCAAAAATGAATCACTGATTCTGGCCAAGGACGAAGTCGGAACATTCACAATCGATAGTACTTTAGCTCCCATACGCTTTGCAGCATTTACAGCCTGCAAAACGTCTGCTGTTTCACCGCTCTGAGAAAAGGCCAGTAGGACAGAAGTGTTGTCAATGCCACTTAGTGTATATTGAAATTCACTTGATATCATAGTTTCGGCATGAATTTTTGCAAAATTTGATAATATGTGTTTAGCAATTAAAGCACAATGATAACTTGTTCCGCTGCCTGTAAGAAATACCGTCTTGGAATTTCTCAGGATATTACAGAATTCCTCTATCTTATCTAAATTTTGGACTCCTACTTTTTCAACTATGAAAGGTTGTTCATGGATTTCTTTTAGCGTGTAATGTGAATATTTTCCTTTGTCTATCGCGGCTAGTTCCCATGCTACTTGTGTAAGTGATCTATTTACTGGATTTCCATCTGGATCATATATTTGAAGAGTTTTCGAATCAATGACCACAATGTCTCGATTCTCTAGAAAAATAGCTTTGTCAGTGTATCTTATAAACCCTAGAATGTCACTAGAGATGAAGAATCCTGTATCTACTGATCCAATCATAAGCGGCTCGTTGCATCTTGATCCGCATATCGTGCCGTCCTCTAATGCTGCCACGAACGCATAATCTCCTTTTAGTCTTTTGCACGTCTTGATCATGCTACTCTTTATATTTTTTTGTTCGGCGTAATACCTTTCGAGGAGATGTGCAATTACCTCACTATCGGTATCACTTTTAAAAACATGACCTAAGTCAATTAGCTCTTTCATTAACACTCTGTGATTTTCAATAATTCCATTGTGCACAATGGCCATACTATCTGTACAGCAGTAATGAGGATGAGCATTTTTTTCTGTAATGCTACCATGAGTAGCCCATCTAGTGTGTCCAATACCTGCGTGACCCCCCATGTTACTCAAGTCAAGCCTCCTATTGACATCTAGTACCTTCCCCACTCCCTTCTTAACCAGGATCTTGCCATTATTTATTGTGGCTATTCCTACACTATCATAACCTCTGTATTCCATTCGTTTAAGACTGTCTACTAATAACGGTGCTACGATTAATTGACCCTTATATCCTATAATGGAACACATAAAGGGCTATAGGCATGATCCTTATTAACTCTTGTTTGTCAAAAGCAGTCTTGCATTGCACTACAATTGCATTTATTGCTCCCTTTTTGCATTTAGGATTTCTTGTAAATCGTCGTACTAGTCAATAAATCATATAGTAAGATGATGGATATTATTATAGAATTAGATAATCTGGACTGGTAGATATATTTCTGTCCATATCGTTTTCTCGACGAGTTATAATATTATAGCAATTGGTACGATATTGTGATGTGCTGTGATGGACAACATGACTGGTTAAATAACAGTAATCAATAATCGCTGTTTCGGCTCAAGGTCGATACCAGCAGAAGTGAGGCAAAAGCGTTGATGGTTCTGAAAAAGAGTACCTTAAAACCAGATAGTCCAATAGTTGGACAAGACAAGGGTGAATTATTGTGGCACTTTAGGAATCATACCAAATTGGCATTACTAATTCTGCTGAACCTCCACAATGTTGAAAATGAGAGTTGGACGAAAGTTTTAGTTCCTCTTGGGACGGTAAAAGCACGATGGATCAAGACATCGCACTCATTAGCTTTTTAAGCTATGTATGATTAATTATAAAATTGAGGACTAATTCCTGCTATGAAAAAAATGGAAATAATAATCCCGCATAGAAGATTAAATGATGTTAGTGAAATACTAAAAAGTGCTAATACAGGTGGAATGACTCATTATAGAGTTTCGGGAAGAGGAATCACCAAGGCAGAAGCAGTTGCTGTTGGAAGAGGTACCACCCAATATACCCCTGAATTTATTCCAAGGACCAAGGTTGAAGTTATAATTAAAGACGATCAAGTTGAAAATTTGATCAACAGACTAGTTGAAAGACTTGGTGATACATTAGGCGGAAAATTATTCATAACAGATGTACCCGTTGTAGTAGATTTATCCACCAACATGCGTGGTGAATCTGCAATCTAGATCGATAGGCTGAATTTCATGATTTAAATCACTTCGTGAGTTTGACGGTACTCTGGTGGTAGTTGTAGTTCGATTTCGATCCGAAGCCAACACCAAATTACATTTAAAAAAGATTAGACCACGACAGAGACTACAGCTGTAGCTGTATGTTATGTAGCGGAATATCCTCATTAGGTTACTTACAAATTCCGGGAACTGTAAATAGAGAATCATCTAACCCAGAAATTTATGGATGGATCTTCAACAAAATGCATGATTCATTTATCCTATTTGGCTTGAGCAATTTATCTCCAAAAACACAAAAATTTAAATGGATTTTGTTCTGAAACTCAAGGTTTAGTATGATGTAAAATTCTAGCTGATGGATCATAGATTGGCGCCTGTCATAATATATAAAAAAAGGACTAGCTATATATTTAATTATGGTTGATCATATTTGTGAATGCAATCATTGCGATTGTAAAACAAAATTTGACTGTAACGAGAGTGATTGCTTTTGCTGTGGTACTTCAATTTGTTATTTAGATTGGTTCAAGGAATAAGTATAAAGAAAGAAAGTATTATGGTATTTCAGTGATAATCAGAAGATTATGACAATTTGAGTTTCTTCAAATAATAAGTCGGGAGGATGACCTCTTTCAAAATAGTTTTTGGAAATATTCGGAAGCAAAGACAATATTATATTGGAAACTCCATACGCTAATCCCAGTGGTGCCACGCCATACAAGGGCCCTTTGGTCAACTTGTACAAGTTTGTTGGCATTCCCTCCTTGTAGACGGTAGTCATTGTCGAAATAACCTGTTGCGCCATACCTATTACTTCTCCATCGCTCGGATCTATAATGGGCGACCCGCTAGATCCCCCAATGGCAACTATATCGGTTTGAATTCCCCATGGAGTAGAACTCTCATCATAGGGCATTAGCCCAGCAATATGTCCGAATTGAATAATGGGGTTCAAATGCATTCCAACTCCATCTTCATTTCTATACAGAATCAACGACAATCTTCCACTAGGATAACCACACATTGCAATATCCTGATAAAGTTCTAACCGACCGGGTTCCTTAATGGGCAAGAAACTATCCGAAGTACGATCCAGTTTTCCTAGCCCTATATCTAGATCTATTGAGCCATTAAACCCCGCAGCCTCCTTGACAGGAGGTAATCTAATCGACTCATTTATGCGATAGATATCGAGATCTAATTTTTGTCCTCTTCTGATAACGCGAAGTGCTGAATAGATTCCTTCGAAACTGTTTTTCTTTTCTTTATACAGAGAGTTATAATTTAGGCATTGACTAAAAACGTGTGCAGAACTGACAATATATTTATCTCCTATGAAAAAACCTGTGCCAAATGTGGCTATGACATCTTTTGTATCCTTGTTGAGGAGTCCTATTGCAACTGTTGAAGCTTTGACTCGTTTCAACAAACCAGCTTTGAACATCAGGATAATATTGTTAGACAATCTAATAATCTTATAATATCAATGATTGAAAATTCTTATAGCCTAAAAAAATAGTTTGTACTCTGGCAAGCGGTTTCACGTCAGTAGAGATGAAAGAAAAATATTATTATATATAAGAGGACTTGAGAAATTACTTGATTTACTATGATTTAATTGGCTGAATGATGCTAGAACTGAAATTCCTTTATCTATTCTTGTCAAAACCTGGAGAGTACCGTCAAAGTTGGGATTTTCATTGCTGGTTAAGTTGAAACCACTAAACTCTAGTTAGTCTAAAAGTGGATTTATGTCCATTATAATTGGACATTTATTTTTATAGGATCCTTAAGTCATTATAGATTGCATGGGTAATCGCAAACATTGGGGTAGTATCGTGGGGAGTAATACCTATACAGGCTGTGGCGCAGTTATCTGTAAATTGTATTACAAGAGTCACTGAATTGTAAGGGTGCTAATAAGGATTGTAGTTGCAATGACGACGATTCTCCTTAACAATATCTATAACAGTTCAATCCATGCATGGTATGTCATACTATTACGAAAAATTAAGCCAAATCTATTTTCCAATCAAAGTTATAGCTTTAGCTTACGTATACGCCAACCATAGCTTTGTAATGATTAGTTCGAGATCCAATACTCCTGTTGTGCTACCTAAATCAAAGCTTGGATCCTTGGCTAATCTAACAAGATTCACAAACAGCCAAGAGTCATCTTTGATCTGGAGGTAAATCTT
>JAATVP010000240.1 GCA_014523625.1 Nitrososphaerales archaeon TH5896 | reverse complement strand
TCAACAATTGCGAACGTAATTGCCAAAGTGCCAGTTCTCAGATTCAGGGAAGCGGAAACTCTGTAGTAATTGTCCAAAGTCAGGACTAGACTTTACCATCTTTTTTTCTTTTTCCCTTAATTGATTCAAATGTTACAGAAGTCAAATCTGAACATGTTAACTACTTCTTCACTTCCGTGAAAAATTTAAGAATACTATTTTACGTCGAGTATCAGTGCCAACCCATACATATTCACTGAGTGCCGATATCGGGTCAAATTTGACTCACATACCACCGAACCCGCCTTAATAAATCTTAGGATCAGCAGAAATTAAAGGATTATTCGTGGATCCCAATGCTGATTTGATGAACTCATCTTATGACGCGATGGGATTCTTAAGGCGAAGGATTTACAACAGGAGGCCCCAATCGGGAAATGTGTTGCAGATCCCCTTGCTCTGATAAGGCAAATACCTCCAGCCTGCCATCAGCGTTATGACCTACTGCTGGATGGTGAAATGCAAGATTGCCTCCAAAAGATTCCCAGATGGACCAAACCTTGTTCGGAGCTGTTTGGTGTACGTTGCGAAGTGTTCTATCACTGGCTATGGTAAAAATCTCGAGTCTACAGTCACGGTCATATGTTACTACGGGTTCAGAAGTCGCAATGAAGTTATTGTTAAAGTTAGCCCAGTTAGACCGCCCGTTGTTTGGAGCTGTCTGCCAAATCTGATGATATTTCTATCATTATTTACAACAAATACTTCCAACCTGCCGTCTGCGTTACGGCCCACGGCAGGCTGCACTGAAGCTAAACCTCTAGGACCAAGGGAGTTCCAGGTAGACCAATTGCCATTTGGAGCTGTTTGCCAAATATGATTAAGGTTACCACCGTTTCCAATCGCGAATACTTCTAGCCTTTCATCTAGGTTCCTCCCTACTGCTGGAGCCGATAATAAACTTCCTCCCAGAGACGTCCATTGTGTCCATTGTGGTAATGGAGGCACTCCCAAGGAGGGCTATAACTATTTCAGCCATATTAAAGATTGATTCGACAAAAAGAGATATCTTGATTGGAGAACAAGATAGGACATTTTCATCACTAATGACAGATGGCATTGATCTGTAGCCTGGTGGCATCAGAGTGTGCGCTACACGAATACCTGACGATTCAATTGATTGCATCTATACAGATTTTGAGACTAACTTTGATTCTAGCTATGAAAATAGATCTCTTATGATATCATTTGGATGTTCATCTTGCCTATAATTCCAATATCAGAATAGACTGAGCAAATGTTAAACGTCCCCCGATCCTAACATGATAAGTACCCCCGTAAGTACATGTTTGTAGTAGTCTATAGCAGAATCTTAAAAAGGGTATAGCCCTGTAGCGGTCCCGACCCGGCCCAAATCAATGCTGTCGGAGAGTAAGTAATGGGGGTCATGGGGCGTATTACTTATCTTTTGTACTACTACAATGCCATTAACAGATGATCCTTAACAAATGATGACTTTCTAGGGTCGTCGTGTATGATGCATACACTTCGGTTCTGTCTTCTATGATCCGGTGCTAGAAGAAGATCTCCATTCTTTCCGTTGAACTGGCAGTCCAACCTGTATACTCCGATGTTCCTTATGAGCTGTCAGAACTTGGATTACATAAACTAGTGTATTGAGAGCCTACCGAATCCACTAAAACACTTGGACTACCTACAACGGTGTTTTTTTCCCACCGAATGGTAATCAAGTCTATTCTGAATTCTACCTATAGGATGCAGTTTAAAAAAGGTAGGCCATGGAAATTGAAACTATATGATTTTCACTTTTCACTTTAATGCAATTACTTTGGTTTTATCAAAGATGCAATCATGGCTAGCAATGATTAATTGACCGATGTGATTGAGTTCATAAAAGGTGTGACAAAATGAGATGCGAGAACCCTGTCATGAATCAGATCCTCGATGCTTACAGACCAATGTGGTCGCTAAAACATGCCATTTCTCTAATGGGTTGGGACTTTGAGACTTATATGCCCAGGGAAGGCACGGAAGAAAGAGGAGTAGCCGATTCTCAACTTCACATGTTACATAAGGATCTTCTGCTAAACAAAGATTTTATCGGTCTTGTCGAGTCAGCGAAGAAACTGGAGAATCTTAGCGACTTAGAAAATGGTATTGTACGCGTACTCGACAGGGAAATAACCAAGCAGATCAAGATACCCAAAGTGTTAACTGAAGCAGAATCTCTGGAAAGAATAAGGGGAAACATGGCATGGAGGGAAGCGAGAAAAAAATCTGCTTTCAAGATGTATGAACCCCACTTAAAGAAAATGGTAGATATAAAGAAGCAAATCGCTGAGAAGATAGGTTATGAAAAGCATCCATATGATGCGCTTTTGGATACCTTCGAAGAAGAGCTTACAGTAGATGACTTGGATAGAGTATTCGGTGCATTGACTCCGCGTATTCAGAATATTCTGAAAAAACTCGTAGATTCAGGCAGCCCATTTTGCAAAGAGAGCAAACTTGGAAAATCAAGGTATGATATCCAAAAAGTTGATGAGCTTAATCATGATATTTTGACTCTCATGCAATACGATATGAAACGTTTCAGAATGGATGTATCTACTCATCCTTTCACTGAGACTATGGGCCTCAACGACGTCAGAATAACTACTCGGTATGAGGGGACTGATTTTAAGAAGTCGATATTTAGTACCATTCATGAAGCCGGTCATGCCTTGTACAATCTGCAATGCGATCAGTCATTGTCTGTTACTCCTCTTGAAGGCGGATCTTCGCTTGCGCTCCATGAATCTCAGTCAAGGTTTTGGGAGAATATTGTGGGCAGAAGCCTGCCTTTTGTTCAATTGATAGCTCCTTTGATTAGAAAGCAAGTAAGTTTCGCAAACCAAGCAACAGCTGACGAATTGTACCTTTATTTCAACAATGTCAAGGCTGATTATATACGAGTTGACGCCGACGAAGTTACTTACAATCTCCATATAGCAATAAGATATGAGATAGAGAAAAAAATATTTGGAGACGAGCTCAGCGTCTCTGAGATTCCTGAATTCTGGAACGATAGAATGGAGCAGCTGCTTGGAGTGAGACCAACTAAAGATTCACAGGGAGTGCTTCAAGATACACATTGGAGCAGTGGCCTCTTTGGCTATTTCCCAACTTACACTTTGGGAAACTTGGTTTCAGCGATCATTGCTTCAAAGATGCGCAAAGATCTGGAGGGCTATGAGGAAAACATCAAGAAGGGTAATTTCAAGCCTATCAGAAAATGGTTAAGATCAAAAATACACCAGCATGGATCTGTTTATGCCCCCAAAGTGCTTCTTAATAATACCTTTAATGAAGGTTATAACCCGGATTACTTTGTTACCTACATAGAGACTAAATACCTTGGGTTCTGAACCCTATAGTATTAGATTCAGTTATCCATAACCTGGCGATTACTCTTCCTAGGTGGGGAAAATGAGTCAAATTTGGTGGGCTCCCACCGAACCCACGCCAATCTTGTTCCTTTTTATCCATCCACCATCTAATAACATCGGTGATTGGAAAGGCTGCGACATCTGCTGAAGCATCCAGTACGCTCGGTTTCAAGATACAGTGCAGATAGCATAACATCAAACTACAATAGATGCTCCCAAAAGTTCTTTACAATTGAAGCGTCGTACCTCACCTTTTTTCAAGATTAGCGTCTTTGATTATTCAATTACGCATATCTTCTATGAGTCCGCCTGATTGTTCATATGCGAGTGTCATTTTTACAGTTCACAAATGAGAAACTTCTATTTTGTGAAATGTAGAATAAATGCTGGAACCAGATTAATACCACGACGACTGTATTTGGGATCGATAGCAAAGTGTAATTCCACATTTTTCGAATGGGGCTCAGCTTCACAAATCCTCATATAATCATCCAAACTAAGGCCACCAGGAAGGAATACTTCACACTAGGACGTGAAATTAGACGCACAGCACGTCAAACTAGCCATACTTTCTATTCACACTGTTTTGGTATATTTTGACTCACGAATCGTTTCTAGATACTAATCGGTTCTTTAACATTTTACAGATACTGATTAAACTTTTAGGCAAGGGCTTCTAAGTCGTCCAATACCACTTTACCACGAGCTCCTGAGAGTTTGAATACCTTTACTAAACTACTTTGGTATCCTTCTTCTTTCAATTTCTCACGGATAGGGTATGGGTATCGACAGGCATCATTTCCATACAATTTTTCCAATTTGATTAAAAGATCAGTCAGTACAGTATCAATAATGAATTCATTCACACTTCCATGGTTATACTTTTTTGCCATGTCTCGTATCCACGACATTTGATACTTCTTAAACTGTAGTCCGTTGACAGTTACCAATTCTGGCTCATTTCTTAACTCTATCTCCCCCCAACTCATTTTTCTTGCATAAGTTCTCATGGTTAGCTAAAAAGGTTCCTATCGTGTTTCATGAATCATGTTAAGACTAAAGGATTGTTATGTCACGTGATGGCCGCTACATGTTTCGGTATTGCTTGACTTTTACAAATCTGATACCGTCGAGGTGAATTTTTGGTTCAACTCTTGTGAAGTTTTTATGGAAAATTAGAGGACAGCAACGAAGTGGGATATCATCGATCATGTCCGATCAAGAGAATTTAAGTCAAAATCGAAATTTCATACAAATACTACTTTACCCTGTATTACTCAATTTCTCTATCTGCATCATTGAAAATAACCATTCACGCCTCAATATTCACTAGAATAACCAGATCGAGTCAATGACTCATGAATGTGCAGTGATGGTCATCTTTTGTATTTCAGGACATCGGGGTTGTGTTTGGCAAATGATAGCGGACAATTTTCTTGAATATTATAAAGTAATCATATTAATTACTGCTCATATAGCTGATCTTCAAATCTAATTTATAGGTGACTGCATTCCCGATTACAAATCAAGGAGAAGACTTTCTGAATCAGGCACAACTGACCAGACTTTATGGACCAGAAAAGTTGAATGACGGGTGCCATCATCAATGCACTAGGTGTGCGGTAGTATTTCGTTGTGATTATGATTCTACTCGATACGAGATAAGCTTAAGGAAACATTGCGGAAACCCGTTTTACTACGGCAAATGTAGGACTTGCAAGACGTTCTGACACTCACAACTTAAAAATGGACATATATAGGCAACAGAAATATTGGTCAATCGGTGCCACATTGAATACTCTTATAATCTGCGAAGTAGTGTCGTTTCAACATATTGGCTAGGTTGCTTATTTCGCCTACGTCATTAAATTCATTGGTCTTGTTAACTCTTACGCCTAAAGAACCCAGCTCATTTAGCCACCATTCATTCTTTTCGTGAAATTCATGTACAGCAGTCACCGTTTCATTTCACAATAGGAAGTAAGTGATTCCATCTAATAAGCTTGAGAGTATGAAATAGATTGACACAGACATGAATTCTAGAGCTCAATTATGGTCAAGAGCCGACTTATTTCTAAGATAAATAGGCAATAAACTTAGAAAATTGACGCCCTACCTCTTATTGACTGATAATCGAAAGAAACATGATTTTATTTGTAACATCTATATTGTCAAACAAATGGTTAGCGCCTTGATTCTTTAGAAAGATTGATCAATGTTTCTTTTTTCTTTGTTCAGATCGTTTAACAACTATTGTCTGACTCTGCTCTTGTAAAAATTGACTCAAATAATATGAGCCACCGGTTCCTTTGCCAGTTGTACCTGAAGCCTTCCAACCGCCAAATGATTGACAACCCACCATTGCACCGGTCGTAGCACCAGAGGTTCTATTTACGTAAACCACTCCTGCTTGAATATCTTGTAGGAAGGTCTCAATCTCTTGTTTGTTATCAGTATAAATGCCGGCTGTTAGACCGTACTCAGATTTATTACACTGCTCTAATGCTTCATCAAATTTATCGTATTCCACTATACATAAAATCGGAACGAATAGCTCCTCTTTCAAAAGGAGATTATCATGTGGTAACCCTTCAACAATCATAGGTTCAACGAAAAAACCATTTTTTAAATCACCATCCCTCTTGATCTTTCCGCCAGCCAAAACTTTCCCATAGCGAGAGGCTATTCTCGAGTATTTCTGATAATTGGAATAGGCTGTGGAATTGATAAGGGGACCCATAAACGTCTTGGAGTTGACTGGATTTCCAACAAGCAGTTTGTTTGTCCTCAGGATCAACCGTTTGGTAAAATCTTGCTTAACATCTTTGTGAACATATGCACGAGAAGTGGCACTACATTTTTGACCAGAGTATCCGAATGCTCCTTGAATTATACCTTCTACCGCATTATCGAGATTTGCATTTGCTGTGACTACTACTGGATTCTTTCCGCCCAATTCTGCAATAACTAGCCTAGACTTCAGTTTGTTGGATTCATCTGATATCATGTCACCCACGACTTTAGATCCTGTGAAAGCAATTCCTGCTATCATTCTGCTTTGAACTATGGCATTTCCGACGATGTTACCGCTGCCAGTTATGAAATTCAGGACTCCTCCAGGCAATCCTGCCTTCATCATGATCTTAGTAAAGAGATAACCGACAATTGGAGTATCGCTGGCAGGCTTTAAAACCACCGTATTACCTGTAACCAGAGCTCCAGCGCACATCCCAATTGTGAGGGCAGCAGGAAAATTAAAGGGAGAAATTATCCCCCAAACTCCATATGGCTTCATTACGCTCTTACTCCTTTCACTTGGACGGGCACTCTTTGTATCCGCCACAAAACCTTTGTTTGATACCATTTCAGACGAATAATATCTCATGAAATCGATTGCTTCATCCACATCTGACATTGCCTCAAAACGATTTTTTCCACTTTCAAATGTTATCCATGCCGATAACTCAAATTTCTTGGCCACAATGCTTTTAACTGCAGATGCAAAGATCTTTAAACGCTCTTGATAGTCTATTTTTCTCCATATCTCAAACATCTTAGATGCCGATGTTATTGCGTATTTGACATCTTTCAAACTCCCACTCGGAAAGTATCCTAGAATAATCCGAGTGTCCAAGGGAGAAGTGTGTTTAAATGAATTTCCCGGCATAACATCCTTGCCATCAATCAGTAACGGATATTTCCTACCAAACTGAGGTTTGATATCCTCGATAGCATCACTATACTTCTTATAAAATATTGACTCTTTATTCGACCTCGATAGCTTCCTGAAAGTATCCTCATTCTCAAATCTCATCGAACTAATTCTGAACACGGAGGCATAAAAATCCTGAAGACGGGCTTGTTTGAAACTGAATATCGCCAAACAAGGTAACACTAAACTACTCCACCTGGAATTACTCACTATATTTCTGTGATGTTGCTCAACAGTGTTTCATATCAAGCCAGTGATTTTTTGCTAATCACAAGTCTGAAAGAATTTTTTTTGGTTGGCGAAAGAGTTCAGTTCTTGTTATTTATATTATCTCGTCTAATTCCTAACGTATAGAATATAGGAAATTTCATCCATATATCGCCTCTGTATTCTCTGAATTAATTAGCACTACTAAGGAAATAAGGATCCTTAACAAACGGTTCTTAATCATTGTCCAAAATGCCATTATAATTGCCCTGCCTTCTCCCCGTACCTCTTTAAGTTCAGTTGGATATAGTATCCGCTGTCCCCTAAAGAACAATTAGGTAAGTGTTTGATTGATTTTTAATTGCTCCAAGAAAGATTCATAAACCAACGTATTGCAGGCAGATTGGAAGCTTTGACTGTCTAGAATGTGCGATTGGGAAGAGATATGAGGAAACCAGCCCATTCATAGGATGCGGAAAGATCGACTTTTTTAACCTATTTGAACGAATCCATTTGGTGAATTCTTGAATAGCTACTTCAAATCTAATACCATATAAGTCAGTAGACTATTTTCTCGTCAGAAAAATAAACAATACTTAAATCCTCCTCATGTGGTATTATGCATTCAGGACGTCATGCAGTGTCATACCAAGTAGCAAATTTGATCATGGCGATCGGAATTGAGTGGATTATTATTATCGTCGTAATTGTCTTGCTATTTTTTGGAGTTAAGAAGATTCCTCAACTAGCTAGATCGTTTGGAAAGGCTTCTGCGGAATTCCAGAAATCCAAAATAGAAGCAAATAGAGAATTACAACGATTGGAGGACCAAACAGACGTTTCTAATATTGATAGGGAAAAATTGGAAACTATAGCTGACACACTGGGGATCGATTATAGTAACAAGAATGATGAAGAGCTCAGGAATGCGATTAACAGGGAGGTAGGCAAAGAAGGGGAATAAAAAATTGTTACTTAGCAGGAGCCCAAGTATATTTGGCTGACGTCAAGAGTAAATGCCGATATTCACTAAGACATTGAATCAAACGATGACGGTATTGACTCTTAATTGATTGTTGAGATGGGATAGAATAGTGCTAGTAACCAAGTACAAATATTCGATTTTTCTAGTTTCTCAACTAGGCTAGAAGAGACACTACACAGCGTATCAATTTAATTTTCAAACCCACTCTCCCCAGTCGATAGGGACCAAATTGACTCGATTGACCTAATAGTGTAGCGAGTAGAAAATGACAATATGTTCTTTATCCCTTGAAGTAGAGGAATATGAAGGCAACTCTCGCCGAAAAGTAGCTACTGTTAGCAATCCAGAATATATGTTCCTTTTATTTCCCCAAGTGTATAATTTACAGTTCATTCTTAAGCAGTTTTAGTGTTTCCGGAGGGGGTGAACAGCCTATTTCTTCCATTCTACCGGTGAGATGAAGTAACGATTGCAAAAACCGAGAATTATTTGGTTCCCAGATATTGTTTCATTTTAAGGAACAAATGGGGATTCAGCTTAAACTTCTTGAATGCCAGATCAATTAACAGTGTTTCAGGAAGGTAATTTCCATCTCATATCTATGTAGTAATAAGTTAATTACTCTAAATTGTGTATGGATATTTGTGTTTTTAGATTTAGTCAGTCATATTGGAGTGACAATGGGAGCTTTCCAAGTATTTCGGCTTACACTTGTCCAATGAACTTTAGTCGGTGATGAGTATTCAGTATGATCAGACCCAAGGATTTAGATCAAACCAAGATGCAGACCACAGAATAAACAGTGTTATCTGCCATCATTGAGATAAGGAGTTCGATCTGCCTAATTATCCAAATCGTTAAAGCTTTAAACCTAGATTTTGATAATGAAGAAATTATTGGACTTCTAATCAGATTAAGTGTTGCTTTTTCAGCACTAATTTTCCTCATGACATTTCTACAAAAACAATGCAACAACAATTTATCTACAATTTATTTTTGGCAAGTCAAGATATTTAGATGCCAGCCAGTACATAAAGCCACGATCGATTTGAATTATACGAAACGTAAAGTCAATGACGCGTTTCTAAAGTTGGTATCGAGGAAAATATATATAAGTACCTAATGATATACCGAAATTAGATGCCGACATCTACAAAAAAGAAAACTGCAGCTAGCTCAAAGCGGAAGAGCACAACTGCAAAAGGAACAAAGGCAGCAAAGAAAGGTAAGAAATCCAAAAGCAAGTAAGGTGTGTCAGACAAATCTTTTTTTGCTTCATGCACGGAGTAGGATATTCGTTAGAATATGATACTCTTCTGCAATATTTTTTCGTCTAGTGATTCGGAGCGAATCTGATGATAATAGCTGGTATTGGATTCTTTTTTCTCCACTAGTTATCACAGTTAGCAGGTAATAGAGTGTGTTCATTGCTTTGCTGTTTCTCAATTATAACTGATTTAGTTGAGAAACATGTCCTTCTTCTAGACGAACTTAATCCCCGACTTTAATTATCAGTATGAGGAATGGCTGCCACCAATACGTAATGCACGACCCTGAAATAAGTAGCCGTTCTTGGTTCAGTTCACATCTAATTCATTGCCTCTAACTAGGAATCTTTCTGATACCAAAGAACTTGAGTATTTTCTTCGATAAAGCTTGCTGCCTCATGAAGGACAATACGTTCATGAGCTATTCGATTCTTGGCAATCGATTTTCTGCCTTGAATATGACGAAGATCAAACGATGACCGTGTTAATGTAATCCAAGAATGGATCATCATATGGGTTATCATATCTTGAAGATGTTTTGGATATTAGATTAGATTTGTTAGCCGATGCCGAATAGAGAAAGACGAAGTTAATTTTGCACTAAGCTATGCAATGTACTGACATCCATCATTAAAACGAGGCTAAATTTTTTCAATGTTGTGATTAAATCAATTCGTTGGGTTAGAAGCTTGCAAGATTTCATCTGACAATATCCACCCAGCGATCTAAAATTGAGAAAATTGCGACACGTTAGTTATGACTTTCTTCAGGGACTTTTCGAGAGATACAGTATTGTTAGTTGGTAACTTATCTTGAATAATTGTAATCAGAAAAATTCCCACACATAGCTTCATCATATGATATCAAATGTTTGATTTGAGTCAGAAATTTATGCTTAATTGATACTAGATCAAGATTTCTCACGTGACTATCATTGTTCCTGAGGTCAAACTACAGACACTTCGACTAGTGAATCAGTAGGGAGTGAAACCAGAGGAGTCCTATTCATGGGTTGGCCAAAGTGCTATGGCAAATTGGTGATGGGTGGAGAAAATAGCATTACAGAATATTGACCGATCGTGCTAACTTAGCAAATTGTTCGGGAATTATTGAGGCACACCAATATTCTACTTTCGACTGATTCGTCTCCTCGCAGCAGAAAAATAGTCTCATAGTTTCATTGTCAGCTAATATACCCGTGAGCATAATTAGGGGAAACCACTTTACAAGTAATCCTAAAATCTAGGTCCCAATTCTGATTGTACTATCATTGACCAATAAACAAGATTTAATCGATGGGTTTGCAACTAAGGAAGGAACTAGTCGGTATGTGAAATACGCTGTTAGTAAAAAAAGGAGACCTGAGAGTCATTTTCGCATTTTCGATGAGCTAAATCTGTCGAGTCTTGGTATGGGAACTTATTTGGGAGATATCACAGACTATGAAGACGAGGCAATCGAAAACGCAACATATGAATCAGTCAAATCTGGAGCAATGAATGTTATTGATACTGCTATCAACTACCGAGCAATGAAATCGGAGAAATCAATTGGAAGAGCTCTATCGCGTCTTATCAAGGATCACATTATTTCAAGAGATCAAATTTTTATCTCGACTAAAAATGGTTACATAACCAATGACGGAGACTTCCCGTCTATAGGAATGATGGAATACATGCAGAAGATGTACATCACCCCTGGGCTTATAGGTTCTAGTGATATAAGCAGTGGCTATAATGTAATGAATCCTACATACATAGAAAGGTGCATAGATAGATCATTGTCCAATTTGAAATTGAGCACAATTGATCTGGTCTATATACATAATTCTTTTGAAAGTTGGTATCAGGATGTTACCAGGGAGGAATTTATGGAAATGCTCAGAAAAGTTTTTCAGGTTTATGAGAGGTATAGGAACAGAAATAAAATACGTTACTATGGAATGGCTACCTGGACTTGTTTTAGAGTGCCTCATGATAGTAGTGAATACTTATCGCTTGAAGAAGTTGTTAAGCTGGCGCAAGATGTCAGTGAAGGCGGTTCAAATAATCATGCCTTTCGATTTATACAACTGCCTTACAACTTGGCATACAGCGAACCTTTGCTTTTGAAAAACCAGACCGTAGGAAACGAAAGGAATCTTTCAATTCTAGAAGCTGCATCTAAGCTTGGAATTGGAGTATTTACTAGCATTCCCCTTTTTCAAGGTAGGCTCCTTCGCGCCAATATTCCTAGTTATAACGAAGAATTGACCGATCCTGTTGCAAAGATAGTACAGGTGATACGTTCGACTCCTTCGGTGATTGCTCCTCTAATAGGTCAAAAAAAACCAGAACATGTGGAACAGAATCTCCG